>NZ_JBQFXM010000005.1:0-263076 GCF_056540845.1 Ruegeria sp. AL2 | reverse complement strand
ACCCGCTACGACAAGACCGCAGAAAGCTTCCTGGGATTCATCGATATAACGTCCATCCGACTTTGGTTTCGCCATTTGTCAACATGACCTAGTTGGACAAATGACGCGTTTGGGATTTCTGAGGCCAGCAGCTTCCCCTCAGAAAGTGGTGCCACAGCGTCCATATCACTGTGGAGCACCAAAGTCGGTACTGTGACATCCGGCAACATATCGATTACGTTAATATCGTCAAACATCGCGCGAAATTGGGCAATATTTTCAGCTGGCCCGCAAAGCTTCTGAAATTCGTTGAACCATTGTGTTTCTTCTTTGGTGGCATCCGGCATGAACATCGTTGTCAAAATTTGGCGGATTGCCGGGTTATCGTTACCCCAACTGGTACGGATCAGTTTTACGAGGGCTTCGCTTTCTTCAAATTCAACTTCATTTCCACGTTGTCTGCGTCCCCGCGGATACCCCCCGCTGAGGATAAGGTGGGAAATGCGTTCGGGATGTCGAAGAGCATATGCCACCGAAACGGACGCACCCTGTGACAATCCCAAAACTGCCACGTTTTTAAAGCCGTAGGCGTCGACGACAACTTCCATGTCATCGACCATGCGGTCAAAGCTGATGTCGACATCTTTCCATTGAGACATCCCATTTCCGCGCTGATCATAACGGATGACAGAGAAATGTTGTGAAAGGTGTCGAATATAGTCGCCAAAAGCTGGGCTTTGCCAGTCTTGCTCTAGATGTGTCATCCAGCTTCCTGAGATCAGCAAAGGATAACCTTCACCAGAAACGGTATGAGCTATGGATGTTCCGTCATAGGAACGACAGAACTTTACTGGCGGCAAAGAGGACGGTTGACCATTTGGAACTCCGTTGCCTGAGCTTGGCTCTTCATCCGGTTTTATGGATATCGCGCCTAATAGGCGGAAGCCACGTCGCCCCACGGTCTCTAGATAGAGCGGATTTTTGGCGCTATCGCCGAGCGCTTTTCGGATTTCAAAGATGTATTCCCGTACCAGATCCGGGTTCACGTTCAAATCCTGCCAGACCGCCGCTAGAATTTCTTCCTTGGACAGAACGACGCCTGTCTGAGAAATCATAAAGGCCAGAACTTCGGATGCTTTGAGTGACACTGAGGAATTACCCTGGTCCGATGAAAGTGTGCCATCGTCTGGATTTAATTCCCATTGCCTCATGCAGGCCTCCATCGTTGTGTTAAAATTCAACGATATAACAACGATAAGTCAACGGTGCCGTTGTTCGTGAACGGGTAAGCTCAATCGCGAGGCTAACCGGGACTGAAGATAATGCCACAGATGTCGACAAATAATTTGCACCCGAAAACTGCTATCGGCCAACCCGAAACTGCCACTGAAGCTGCCCTTTTGTTGCTACGTATCGCAGATGAGTTGGAGGGAGAGATTTGCCGCGCGCTTTTGGATGGGGATGTTGATTTGGCTCAGCGTTTGGCATTGCCGCAAGCGCGGTTGAAAAAGCTCAGCCCGTTTCTGCGTTAGTCGAAACCGGCTGAGCTTTAAAACAAGTGATTTCCAGCGTGCTAATAAACGGACGCCAGTTTTAGCCCAGAGAGGTTTCCGCCGCTGCCCGAACGGCCCGGATGTTCTGACCGTATACCTCGGGTTGATCCACCGAACCGCCCTTGAAGACAGCCGACCCTGCGACCAGCACATCAGCCCCCACTGCGGCAACAAGGGGTGCTGTCTGGGGATCAACACCGCCGTCGATCTCGATATGCACCGGGCGGTCACCGATCATCTGGCGCAATTTGCGGATCTTGCTGGTCATGTCGATGAACTTCTGGCCACCAAAGCCGGGGTTCACGGTCATGACGCAGACCAGATCGGTGAGGTCCAGCAGGTGTTCGACCGCCTCAGCCGGGGTGCCCGGGTTCAAGGCGACGCCTGCCTTCATGCCTGCGGCGCGGATTGCTTGCAGCGTTCGGTGGGTGTGGGCCCCCGCCTCGACATGCGCGGTCAGAATGTCGGCGCCTGCATCAGCGTAGGCCTGGATGTATGGATCGACCGGCGTGATCATCAGGTGCACGTCCATGACCGTCTTCACATGCGGGCGGAACGCTTTGACGGCTGGCGGGCCAAAGGTCAGGTTCGGGACGAAATGGCCGTCCATTACGTCAACATGGACCCAATCCGCGCCCTGCGCTTCGATGGCCTGAATTTCCTGCCCGAAATTGGCAAAGTCGGCGGACAGAATGGACGGCGCGATCTTGATGGTGCGGTCAAAGCTCATATTGGCCTCGTGTCAGCTGAAGAGTCGCGGATGCGTATACCCGTGAGGCGGGGCGATGGATACCCCCCCGCGCGCCGGGGCGTTACAAAACTTTCACTACGCTGACACATATCCTTTGAACGGCATCTGTAGCAGTCCGCCAACACGAATTGGGGGTGGCACGTGCTGCGTATCAAGAAACTGACCAAACGCTTTGGTGACAATGTTGCCGTGAATGCCGCGACGCTGGATGTGGACAGGCCATGCATGATCGGGATCATCGGACGGTCGGGCGCGGGTAAGTCCACCCTGCTGCAGATGATTAACCGCCTGACGGATGCCAGCGAAGGCGAAATCCTGTTTGAGGGTCGGGACATCACCCAACTGAAAGGCCGTGAGAAACGCGCCTGGCAGGCTGATTGCGCGATGATCTTCCAACAGTTCAACCTGGTGCCGCGAATGGATGTGGTTTCGAACGTGCTGCATGGCACGCTCAACCGTCATTCGACGCTGGCCGCTATGTTCAACCTGTTCCCGATGGATGAAATTCACCGTGCCATCGACATTCTGGACCGGTTGGGAATTGCGGAACACGCTCCGAAACGGGCCGAGGCCTTGTCGGGCGGCCAGCAACAGCGCGTGGCGATTGCGCGGGCGCTGATGCAGGACCCGAGGATTATTCTGGCGGATGAACCAATTGCCTCGCTGGACCCGATGAATGCACAGGTGGTGATGCAGGCGCTGCGCCGCATCCACGAAGAAGATGGCCGTACCGTCATCGCCAACCTGCACACGCTGGACACAGCACGTCGCTATTGCGACCGCGTGGTTGGGATGCGCGACGGGCGCATCGTCTTCGATGGGCTGCCCGAGCAACTGACCACAGGCGTCGCCCGCGAGATCTATGGCGCCGATGCCAGCTTCTCGGAAGAAGCGACATCAACGGAAATCGAAACGCTCGACGCCACGCGAAAGGCGCTGATGGAAGCAGAAGCAACCATCTGAGCCATCCCAACCCCTTTCATCGCCCGGCCCGGTGAGAGGCCGGGGTTATCAAACTGGAGAGAGACAGATGAAAAAACTGATTGCTGCCTTGGTCGCATCCACAACACTGGCTGCACCGGTCATGGCCGAAGAAATCAGCGAATTCCGCATCGGCATTCTGGGTGGCGAGAACGCTCAGGACCGGATGAGCAAAAACGAGTGTCTGCGCGAATACACCGAAGAACTGTTGGGCGTTCCGACCAAACTGTTTGCCCCTGCCGACTATAACGGAGTGATTCAGGGGCTGCTGGGCGGCACGATTGATGTCGCCTGGCTGGGTGCGTCGGGCTATGCCAAAACCTATCTGAGCGACCCCGACGCGGTTGAGCCGGTACTGGTCAAGGTGAACACCGATGGCGGCTACGGCTATTACTCGGTTGGGTTTGCACACAAAGACAGCGGCATCACCTCACTTGAGGACATGAAGGGCAAGGTTTTCGGCTTTGGCGACCCGAATTCGACCTCGGGTTATCTGATCCCGTCGATTGAGATTCCCCAGGCCACCGGAGCAACCATGGAGTCGGGTGACTATTTTGCTGAGGTGAAATTCACCGGCGGTCACGAGCAGACCATCGTTGCGGTGAACAACGGTGACGTAGATGGCGGTGTGACCTGGGCCGATGGTCTCGGCGAGTGGGAAGACGGCTATCAGTCGGGCGCACTGCGCCGCGCTGTGGATGCTGGTCTGGTCGACATGAACGATCTGGTCGAGATCTGGAAATCGGCACCGATCCCGGAAGGTCCGGTTGTACTGCGCAAGGCTCTGCCCGAGGATGTCAAAGCTCAGGTTACCGAACTGTGGAACACGCTGGATGAAAAAGACCGCGAATGTTTCTACGGCGTGGCCGCGGGTGAGGCCAAGAGCTTTGATCCTATCACGCATGAGGCCTACGAGGTCATCATCGAAGCGCGCAAGCTGAAGTCCAACTAAGACTGCATATCCAATGATCGGGGTCTGGCGATGTACCGGACCCCGTTTTCCCTTCAGGAGCATTCCATGACAGACCTTACCGCAGGGTCCTTATCCGTCGATCAGATCCGCAACGACTATACAGCGATGACACGGCGCAAGCGGGTCTATGGTGGTATCCTCCTGATCCTGTTCCTGTCGTTGATGGCGGCAGGGTTTCGCACAGCCGACAATCGGAATGCCGGCAGCTTTGTCGATGGCTGGCACCGTATCCTTGATTACCCCACAGAGGTTCTGTCCGAAGCGGGGGAAAAGATTGCCGAAATGCCAGCCAATCTGGTCTCGTTCTTCCCAGCCCTGGTCGAGACAATCAACATCGCGGCGGCGGCGACGCTTGTCGGCACAATTTTCGGAACGTTTTTCGCCCTGATGTCGACACGCGGCATGGCGCTGTGGCCGTCATTGATCCCGCTGTTTCGCCGAATATCAGACATCTGCCGCGCCATTCCCGAGATCGTAATTGCGTTGGTTCTGATCTTCATTCTGGGCGGTGGCCCGGTTCCCGCGATGATCGCCATCGCTATTCACACTGCTGGCGCATTGGGCAAGCTGTTTTCCGAGGTGAACGAGAACGCCTCCCTGAAACCGGTAGAAGGGCTGCATTCCGTGGGCGCCAATTGGTCACAGCGGATGTATCTGGGGGTGATCCCGCAGGTCGGGCCGAACTATGTCAGCTACGCGCTGCTGCGGTTCGAGATCAACATCCGTGCCTCGGCCATTCTTGGATTTGTTGGGGCGGGCGGTTTGGGTTACGAGCTGCGCAATGCCATGTCCTGGGGGCAGGGGCGTTATGACGAAGCCGCGGCCATCTTCATCCTTCTGTTCGTGACAATCGTGGTCGTCGACCAGCTGTCTGGCTACCTGCGCGACCGTCTGACCCACGGCTCGGAAAAAGGAGCTTTGGCATGAGCACCTTCGCAACCAATCTGACTGTCGATGACCTCAAAGCCGAAGCAGATCGCTTGTTCAACCGCAAGAGGCTGATGAACTTCGGGTTGCCTGCTCTGGTTTTCGTCTATTTGGTCTATGTCTTTTTTGCTTTTGACGTGTCGGGCCTTGTGGGGCGCGCAAACTGGGCAAATGGCAAGACGCTGGTGGCTGACAGCTATAGCTACAAAACGCATGTCGCGCGGGATAATCGCACCGGTGAAGTCTCTGCCGCCATCGAAGGTGAGCGCAAGGGCGCTTATCCTGATGGTCAGGCCCCGGAGTGGGTGGCACTGGGCGAGACGACTGTGATCGACCTTGAAAAGGGTCATGTCGTGCGTTTCGGCGCGCAGACGGTGGAATATGACATTCCCGGCTATGGCACCATTCGCGCGACACCCACGCGTTCGGCCGGTGTACAGGCGGAGTTGCCGGAGGGCGAAGTTCCTGAGTGGATCAACGTCTCCAAGAACCGGCTGTCTGTGTCCACGGACGCAGGTCGTTTGACTGTCACCCGCAACCGGTCCGAGGTGTTCCGCTATTTCACAGGGTGGGAATTGTTCTGGTTCACGCTGGACAGTCCTTATTTTGGCAAGTCCTTCCCGGTACTGGCCGGACGCGCGGTGTCGGGCGAGGCGGGTGCGATCTTTAATGATTTCTGGACCAACAAGATGTGGCGCCATCAGGATGTGGCCTGGGCCATCTTCGAGACGATGCTGATGGCATTTCTGGGCACGTTTGGCGCGGCGATTGTGGCCCTGCCATTGGCCTTCCTTGCGACGCGCAATTTCAACCGGATAACATCCATCCGCTTTGCTACGCGCCGTGTATTCGACTTTGTGCGCGGCGTGGATGCGTTGATCTGGACTGTGGTTCTGGCTCGCGCCTTTGGTCCCGGCCCGTTGACCGGTGCGCTTGCCATTCTGGTGACGGACACCGGAACATTCGGCAAGATCTTCTCGGAAGCGTTGGAAAATGTGGATCAGAAGCAGATCGAAGGTGTGCAGTCCACGGGTGCAAACGCCCCGCAACGGTATCGGTTTGGCGTTATCCCTCAGGTTACGCCCGTTTTGCTGAGCCAGCTTTTGTATTTCCTCGAATCCAACACCCGCAGTGCGACGGTGATCGGTGCAATCACGGGCGGCGGCATTGGGTTACTGCTGACGCAGGCAATCATCACGCAGAAAGACTGGGAAGAGGTCGCCTATTACATCATCCTGATCATTCTGATGGTGATGCTGATGGATTGGTTTTCGGGCTGGCTGCGCCGTCGTCTGATCGAGGGTAAGGCGGGTAAAAAGCGCTGGCCGCGCACGCCCGACCCCAAACCGTTCCTGTTGCCCTGAACCGGGTTTGGAGTGACAAGAAAACAGCTCGGTTCAGTGCGGCGCAACCGTTTGAAGAAGCGTCACAGAGCTTATTCCATTACCGTTCATCCCATATTCAGAATAATGCTGACCCGAAAGGCAGCTGAACCGATTTTCGCACCATGCCCAACGGGATGCGACCCCCGGCAGGAGGTCGAGGTCGAGCGGCAGGGGTTGTGGTTTACTCTTCGTTCAGCGTCAGCGTGACACGCTCACCAGCAAATACGGTTCGGCCATATTCGACGGGTCTGCCGTCCGGGTCCGCGTTGATGCCGACCGAAAACAGCACCGGGGCACCTTCAGACAGTTGCAGGTGAAGGGCTTGCGTTGCTGTCGCGCCGCGCGCGGTCAATCGGGTCGAGATGCGGGTGTAGTCCGCGATACCGCTGCGTTGCAGGGCTTTTGTTACTGACTGGGTCTCGGTCAGCGCCTGTAACAGGTTTGGAAAGCGTTCTGCCGGGAAGACGCTTTGAAAAACGGCTATGGGCTGCCCATCCGCCAGCGATAACCCGTCATAGACATGCACCGGGTCGCCTTTGCTCAGACCCAGTGCTTCGGCCTCGGCTTCATCTGCCGCGCGTGTCGTCAGGGCCAGAATTTTCTTTCCCGGTATCTTGCCGCTGGCCGAGACGTTCTTGTGATATCGAACCCTTTTGCCAATCGGATAGTCGGTTGGCCGCGCGGCCACAAAAACGCCCGCACCGCGCCGGGCATGAACCAGACCTTGTTCCGACATGTCGGCCAATGCGCGCCGTACTGTGTGGCGATTGACACCGTATTTGGCGGCCAGCTGCGCTTCGGTCGGCAGGCGGTCACTGGTTTGATACCGCCCTTCGGCAATGTCCGAGGTCAGGCGCAAGGCGATGCTTTTCCAGATCGGCGTTTTGCTCATGTCATCAAATCTTCACACAGTTGGAGATTGCGTGTTGCGCGCACGCAGGCTAATATTTGTCTAGTTGTATAGTTCAAATAGACAACTCGGCCAAGAGGCTTTGATGACAGATCAGACAGAATTCGCGGCCGAGGGGCGCAGGGATTGGATGGGTTTGCTGGCCCGTGCACCTGACGACACCCTGATGACCTTGTGGGATGGGATTGAGACCCGCCCGAGCTTTGACTGGCTGCGCCGCCCTGAGGTCGGGAGCGTGATGGTGCGCGGTCGCACCGGTGGTACTGGAGCGCCGTTCAATATGGGCGAAATGACGGTCACGCGCTGTTCTGTGGAGTTGCAGGATGGAACGGTTGGTCACGGTTATGTTCAGGGCAGGTCGAAACCCAAGGCCGAAGCCGCAGCATTGATTGATGCGATGATGCAGACCGCGGCGGCAGATGAGGTGCAGAGGCGGCTGCTCGACCCGCTTCAGCAACAAATGCAGGCGGTCAAAAGCACACGCGCGGCCAAGGCAGCGGCCACCAAGGTTGAGTTTTTCACGCTGGTTCGGGGGGAAGATTGATGGCCGTGCAAACACAGTTTTCCGGTGGCTTTCAAAACGCACCAGTCGATGCCGCATACGCGTTCCGCGCTGCGATGACCGTCATGGCACGCCCGGGCGACATACGCGTCCTGTCAGGCGGCGAACCTCCTGCGCCCCTGTCGGTGGCGGCTGGTACACTGCTGCTGACGCTGTGCGACCCTGAGACCAGGGTTCATCTGGCCGGAGGCACCGATACCGAAGCAATCCGCAATTGGCTGACTTTCCACACGGGCGCACCGCTCGTATCCGCAGCAAAGGCTGATTTTGCCGTTGGCACATGGGACGCATTGGGACCGCTTAACGCCTATCGCATCGGAACGCCGGAATACCCGGATCGTTCTGCAACCCTGATTGTGGAATGCGACCGGCTAGAGCAGTGCGGTGCCGTTCTGAGCGGCCCCGGCATCAAAAAGACCGCGTGCTTGTCGCTGCCGGATGTTCCGGCGCTTCAGGGGAATGCGATGCTCTATCCTCTGGGGTGCGATTTCTTTTTTACCTGTGGCAACAGGGTTGCGGCCCTGCCCCGCAGCACGCAGATCACGTCGGAGACCTAAGCGATGTATGTTGCTGTCAAAGGGGGCGAAAAAGCCATCGAGAACGCCCATGCCTGGCTGGCCGAAGAGCGCCGGGGTGCGACCGATGTGGCTGAACTGAGCCTTGCGCAGATCCGGGAACAGCTGAGCCTTGCAGTGAACCGGGTCATGGCGGAAGGTTCGCTTTATGACCCCGACCTGGCTGCGCTGGCGATCAAGCAGGCGCGGGGCGACCTGATTGAGGCGATCTTTCTGATCCGCGCCTATCGCACGACGCTGCCGCGTTTTGGCTACTCTAATCCGGTCGAAACGGGTGAGATGGCCTGCGACCGCCGGATTTCGGCCACGTTCAAGGATGCGCCCGGAGGGCAGGTTCTGGGGCCGACTTTTGACTATACGCACCGTTTGCTGGATTTCAAACTGGCCGCGGATGGTGATGTCCCGAATGCTCCGGAAGGTCCTGCGCGACAGGAACCGACGCCGCATATCACCGAATTCCTGAAGGACGAGGACCTCATTCAGGACGAACCGGCAAGTGATGAAACCCCCGGCGACCTGACGCGCGAACCGATGGAATTCCCTGCCAGTCGCCCGTTGCGCCTGCAATCGCTGACACGCGGAGATGAGGGTTTCGTGCTGGGCATGGCCTATTCCACCCAACGCGGTTACGCGCGCAACCACGCGTTTGTGGGTGAATTGCGGATCGGCAAGGTTGCGGTTGAAATGGACATCCCCGAGTTGGGGTTTACCATCGATATCGGCGAGGTCGAACTGACCGAGTGTGAGACGGTGAACCAGTTCAAGGGTTCAAAAACCGAGCCGCCTCAGTTCACGCGCGGTTATGGTCTGGTCTTTGGTCAATCCGAACGAAAGGCCATCGCGATGGCTTTGGTTGATCGCGCGCTGCGGTGGAAGGAACTGGGCGAAGACTATCTGGGCGCGCCTGCGCAGGATGAAGAATTTGTTCTGAGCCACGCGGACAACATTCAGGCGACCGGTTTTCTCGAACACATCAAGCTGCCGCATTACGTGGATTTCCAGTCCGAGCTTGAACTGGTCCGCAAACTGCGCCGCGAGGCTGACGCGCGGATCACGTCAAAGGAGGCTGCGGAATGAGCGGGTTTGTCTTTCTGGTGGTAATGCTGGCAGCGCTGCTGCACGCCACGTGGAACGCGTTGGTCAAGGGTGGGTCGGACAAAAGCGCCGCGATGACGGCTGTGGTGATGGGGCAGGGGTTGTCCGGCCTCCTTCTTCTGCCGTTTGCCCAGCCGCTCGATTGGACGTGCTGGCCCTACCTGCTGGCAGGCATCGGGCTGCATCTGGGCTATCAGCTGTTTCTGATTCAGGCCTACAAGATCGGCGACCTGACCCAGGTCTACCCGATCGCACGCGGTGCCTCGCCGCTCTTGGTTGCGCTTGGTACGGCGCTGTTCTTTGGGGTTACGTTCAGCCAGGCCGAGCTATTGGCGATGGCAATGATCTCGGTCGGGATCGCCTCGATCGCGCTGGTGCGGCGCGCGGATGGCAATTTCAACATGGCTGCTGCAGGGCTGGCGCTGATCACTGGGTTGTTCATCGCCGCCTATTCCATCGTCGACGGGCAAGGCGCGCGCATTGCGGGAACAGCACTGGGCTTCTTCGGCACGCTGACGGCGGCGAATGCGCTGGGCTTTGCCCTGGTGGCGCGGGTTGCGCGACAGGGGTTGTTGCGGCGGGCAGCCAGCCTTTGGCGGCTGGCGGTCCTTGGCGGCGCGGCCTCATTCACCGCCTATGTTCTGGTTGTCTGGGCTTTCACCCAAGCGCCCATCGCGTTGGTCACTGCCTTGCGCGAGTGTTCGATCATCTTTGCACTGATCATCGGCGTGACCTTCCTAAACGAAAGGCTCGACCTGAAAAAGGTCGCCTCAACCGCGCTGACCCTTGCGGGTGCGATCCTTCTGCGCATGAGCCGGAGTTGACCCATGTCTGACTACAACTTCGCCTATCTAGACGAACAAACCAAACGGATGATCCGCAGGGCCATCCTGAAGGGCCTCGCTATTCCGGGGTATCAGGTGCCCTTTGCCAGCCGTGAAATGCCGATGCCTTATGGCTGGGGCACCGGAGGGGTGCAGGTCTCGGCCGCGGCGCTGACGCCTGAGGATACGCTCAAGGTCATCGATCAGGGTGCGGATGACACGACCAACGCGGTGTCGATCCGCAAGTTCTTTGAAAAGACCGCAGGTGTGGAGACGACCGAGGAAACCGAGAAGGCGACGGTGATCCAGACCCGCCACCGCATCCCCGAGGCAAAGTTGCGCGAAGATCAGATCATCGTTTATCAAGTGCCGATCCCGGAACCTCTGCGCTTCCTCGAACCGCGCGAGACCGAGACACGCAAGATGCACAGCCTAGAAGAATATGGGCTGATGCATGTGAAGCTATATGAGGATATCAGCCAGCACGGGGCGATCTCGACCGCTTACGCCTATCCGGTGAAAGTGTCTAGCCGCTATGTGATGGACCCGTCCCCGATCCCGAAATTCGACAACCCGAAGCTTGAAATGGATGCAATCCAGCTGTTCGGTGCCGGGCGCGAGCAGCGCATCTACGCAGTGCCGCCACATACCAGGGTCGTGAGCCTGGACTTCGAGGATTACCCGTTCGAGGCCACCAAGGCCGATCATCCCTGTGACCTGTGCGGGGCCGAGGATAGCTATCTGGATGAAGTCATCATGGATGATGCGGGCAACCGAATGTTTGTCTGTTCGGACACTGATTATTGCCGGTCGCGCCGCGAAGCGGGCCATATGGGCCGACTGGCCGAGGAGAACGCGGCATGACCGCCCTGTTGCAGGCCAAGGGCATCGAAAAGCTCTATGGTGCGCGGATCGGATGCACGGATGTGACTTTTGATCTCTATCCCGGAGAGGTGATGGGGATCGTGGGTGAAAGTGGCTCGGGCAAGTCGACCCTGCTGAATTGTCTGGCCGGTCATCTGGTTCCTGATGCAGGGCAAGTGATCTTTGACACGCGCGCGAATGGGCCGGTGGATACGGTGACCATGTCGGAGCCCGAACGCCGGATGCTGAGCCGTACCGATTGGGCCTTTGTGCATCAGCATGCACGTGACGGGCTGCGGATGTCAGTTAGTGCCGGAGGCAATATTGGTGAACGGCTGATGGCCGTGGGCGAGCGCCACTATGGTGACATCCGAGACAAGGCCATTGACTGGCTGGGTCGGGTCGAGATCGAGGCGGCCCGCGTTGATGACCGGCCCACCGCGTTTTCGGGCGGAATGCAGCAACGTTTGCAGATTGCCCGCAATCTGGTGACCGGTCCGAGGCTGGTATTCATGGACGAACCGACCGGGGGGCTGGATGTCTCGGTTCAGGCGCGGTTGCTGGACCTCTTGCGCGGCTTGGTGCGTGAAATGGGGCTGAGCGCGATCATCGTGACCCATGACCTTGCCGTAGTGCGCCTGCTGGCCGATCGGCTGATGGTGATGAAGGATGGTCATGTGGTTGAGGCCGGGCTGACCGATCAGGTGCTGGATGATCCTCAACACGCCTATACGCAGCTGCTTGTGTCCAGCGTTCTGCAGGTTTGAGTATTTGGGAAAAGGTGAAGCAATGATTGAACTGATCAATGTGAGCAAAAGCTTTACCCTGCACAATCAGGGCGGTGCCGTTATCCCGGTGATGGAAGACGCGTCGCTGAAGGTTGAACCGAGTGAGTGCGTTGCTTTGACGGGGACGTCAGGCGCGGGCAAGTCCACGCTGATGCGCGTGATTTATGGCAATTACCTGGCGGCCTCTGGTCAGGTGTTGGTAGGAGGTCTGGACGTGGCAAAAGCCGAGCCGCGCCAGATCTTGACCCTCCGCCGGGAAACGCTGGGCTATGTCAGTCAATTCCTGCGGGTCGTGCCGCGGGTGCCGACGCTGGACGTTGTGGCAGAGCCTTTGCTGGCCGTCGGTTGCGACAGGACAGAAGCGCTGGAGAAATCCGCCGGGTTGTTGAAGCGGCTGAACATTCCTGAGCGCTTGTGGACCCTGAGCCCCACAACCTTTTCAGGCGGGGAACAGCAGCGGGTGAACATTGCACGTGGCTTTGCCCATGACTACCCGGTGATGTTGCTGGACGAACCGACGGCAAGCCTGGATGCGCAGAACCGCGAAACCGTGTTGTCGCTGATTGAAGAGGCAAAAGGGCGTGGCGCGGCGATTGTCGGGATATTCCACGACCTCGATGCACGTGAGCGTGTCTGTGACCGCGAAGTCAATGTCGCCGACTTCACGCCGGGACTGGTGGCATGACAGTTGCCCCTGTCATAGCGATTGTTGGCCCCTCGGGCGTCGGCAAAGACAGTGTTATGAAAGCGTTGGAGGCACAGGTGCGCGGCGCCCGGCGGGTGCGAAGGGTGATCACCCGCCCCGCAGGCGAAGAAGGCGAGGATTTCGACCGGGTTTCGGTCGCAGAATTCCAGCAGATGGAACAGGCAGGCGCTTTCGCGCTGAGCTGGCCCGCGCATGGTCTGTTCTACGGAATCCCTGCTGAGATTTTGCGACAGCGTCAGGGGGCGAATGCGGTTCTGGTCAATCTTTCTCGCCGGGTTCTTTTACAGGCGCAGAAGGTGTTTGGAGACCTGATCGTGATCTCTCTGACGGCAAATGCCGGAGTTTTGGCGCGGCGCCTGTCCGCGCGGGGACGGGAAAGCGCAGACGAGCAGGCGCGGCGGTTGTGTCGCGCCAACGCGGAGTTGCCGGATGGTCTGAACCGGGTCATCGAAGTCGACAATTCCGGCGCGCTGGAAGACACGGTCGCAGAAATCCTGCGCCGCCTTCAACTGGAAAGCGCGTAGCGATGGATCAGGTGAAACCACCCATCTTCCGTCTCGCCCATCAGGGCAAGATCAGTGATCTGGAAGGGCTGTGGCAGCAAAGGGCTCAGATGGGTTTGCAGTGCTTCTTGCGTTGCCCTGAGGGTCGGCTTGTCCAGTTTGCCGCTCAGCGTGATGTGAAATCGAAACGCGTCCAGCACGTAGGGATAGCCCCATTGGGTCAGATTAGCGTCCTGCTCGGGGGTCAGCCCGGCAGCGCGGCGGCGCGTCAGTTCAGCCTGAGTGGCAGGTGCGCGACACCGGTCGAGGTTGCGAACACAGGCCGCGGCCAGCGCATTCAACGCCTGCGTTTCACCCAGCGGGCACAGGGCCAGAAACCGGCCAAGGCGGGCAATTTCCAGACCATCGAGTGTGATGGGCTGCCGGTTTGCAGCCAGTGCTATGCACGCCTGGTGCAATGCGTCAAAGGTCAGGCCATCGCGCAACCGGAACGGCGGTTTCAATGTCGCGTGCAGCCCGTATTTGCGTGGCACATCTGTGACGGAGGCAATGTCGATGCCACCTATGATCGGATGCGCGACCTGCATTCCCTTTTCCATGTCCCAGCCCAGCCAGCTGGTCGCAAAATCCGTCCAGGCCGCCCCGGCGGGCGGCGCAAAATAGATCGCGTATCGCGTGAATGTCACATTGGCCTCCTATTAAGTGGCCTTCCAATACCTCAGATTGTGTGAAGTTCAGATGACAGAAGACTTGATCCTTGCCAATGCCACGCTTGTGTTGCCGAATGAAACTGTCACCGGCTGTGTTCGAATTGTGGATGACACTATCATCGAAATTGACACCGGGAGTGCAGTTCCCGCAGGTGCGATAGACTGCGAAGGCGACTATGTCAGCCCCGGTCTTGTCGAGTTGCACACGGATAATCTTGAACGCCATATTCAGCCGCGCCCCAATGTACATTGGCCCCATGCCGCCGCCATTCTGGCCCATGACGCGGAACTGGCCAGCGTGGGGATAACAAGTGTGTTCGATGCGATGCGGGTTGGTTCAATCCCGTCCGGCGCCGGACGGTACGGAAAATATGCCCGCGGCCTGTCGCGGGAGTTGTGGGAACTGCGCGAGCAGGATGCGCTTAAGATCAGCCATTTCCTGCATTTGAGGGCAGAGGTGTGTTCCGAGACACTGATCGAAGAACTGGACGAGTTTGGACCCGAGGATAGGGTCGGCCTTGTGTCCATCATGGATCACACCCCCGGCCAGCGTCAGTTTCGCGACATGGGCAAGCTGGAATCCTTTCTGAAGGGCAAATATGCAATGGACGATGATACGTTCTTTCAGCATGTGGCTCAGCTGAAAAGCCTACGTGATCGCAACGGCGATGTGCACGAGGTCGAAACCGTCAAGGCCGCGCGCCGATTTGGGGCCGTTCTTGCCAGTCATGACGATACGACCGAAGATCAGGTGAAGGTCTCGGCAGGTCACGGCATTCGGCTGGCTGAGTTTCCCACAACAGTGGAGGCCGCACGGGCGTGTCATGAACATGGTATCAAGGTTATGATGGGTGCGCCAAACGTTGTACGCGGTGGCTCTCATTCCGGCAATGTTGCGGCCCGAGAATTGGCCGAGCTTGGGCATCTGGACGTAATGTCCTCGGATTACGTGCCGTCCGCCTTGTTATTGTCTGCGGTCATGCTGGGTGAAATGTGGGGCGATATGGCGCGTGGGATGAAGACCGTCACATTGGCCCCGGCGCAGGCCGCCGGGCTGGAGGATCGTGGCGAGTTGCGCGCCAATGCCCGCGCCGATGTTATCCGTTTCCGGATGCGCGCGGGTGTGCCAGCCCTCAACTCGGTTTGGGCGCGCGGTCGCCGTGTGGCGTGATCAGGCCGTATAGAACAGGTAACGGTCCGGCGCGATCGTCTCAGGCCCTTTGATCTGGTTGAAGCCGACAAGGGGCTGGCCGGAAATCAACAACCCACCGGGCTGCATGACTTGCGCGATCAACGGGCTGAGGCGTGCGGCTTCGGCCACATCTTCGTGTTTGATGCCGCGTCCGAAATCATAATGAGCCAATGCGATCCTGTGCCCCTCGGCCATCAGCCTCCGCAGCATGGGTTCAGCTTCGCCTTGCAGGAAATCTTCGGCCGGTGGGGTGCTTTCGGGATGGCATTGCAGCACACGATCCATCACCCAGATCCGGCGGTGCGGCAGAATTTCTCGCAGGTGGTCATAGGTGCGACCATTGCCCAAACCCATATCCAGCACATCGCCGGGCTGGCCACTGATCTGTTCGGCTGCCCAGTTCAGCCCGTCACGTTGGGCCGTCAGTCGGCGCAGCATGGAATCCAGTCGGCTCATGACGATGTCCTCACTCGTTCTTTGGTGCGACCCAGGGTGTGGCAGGACCGTCCAGCAGATGTTTCAGCAACGCCTCGGTAAAGGCCCAGATGTCCTGATCATGGACCAGGTGATGGGTCAATACTCCAAAAGGCTCGGCGTTGTCTGCGCGGCCTTCGCGCCTGTCCCGCAGGAGGTTAACTGTCTGTGCGATCAGGCGGTCCGGAGAGATCAGACCGCATGAACCCCGCCAGTCAATCGGGTCAAGATGTGTGTTGACCTGCTCAAGCCCCGCTGCCGCCATTTTTGTTCTGCGGGGCGTTGCCGTTGAAAGAACGCGATACCCCAGCGATGGAAGATGTTCGATGACTTCTGGTGCAATGCGGTTCCACGGAGGGATAAACATCGGCCGCAGGGTGTTGCCGAACAAGGCGCCAAGGCGTGACAATCCTGCCGCGGCATCCGCGACAACCTGGTCCAACGGACGGTTGAGACGAAACTCGGCTTTCTTCTCACCGGCGGGCGCATGGTTCGTGTGGGACCAACCGTGGACCACAGGGATGAGAGTTTCGCCGTGCGCAACATAGTCGGCCAGCGCAGCGGTTGCCCCGTGCGGAATGACAGCCAGATGCACCGGCAGGCCTAACTGCGTGGCCAGATCGGACAGCCGGTCCAACTGTGGTGTCGGGTCGATCGCGTCATCGTCTCGCCACCACAACGGCAAGGAAAGGCCCGCTGCATGCCAATGGGTCAGCTCGACCTCAAGTGGGTGCCAGTCCGGGTTCATTTGCGCCGTTCCAGCAGGTGCTTGGCGATCTCCACGGTTTGGGCCGCGCCATCAAACCCGAAGTCCTGCTGCGCGCGGGGTCCATCTGAAATGACGCGCTCTACGGCCTGCGCCAACGCCTGCCCGCTCAGGGTTCGGCTGAGAAGCACCTCGATGGCTGGCAAACTCGATAGGCTTTGCCCACGCAGCCCCTGTTCAACCTCTTTGCCATCATCGAATGGGACAAAAACAGCGGGTGTTCCGCTTTGCAGAATATCCATGGCGGTGTTGTAGCCGCACATGCTGACCGATGCCGCCGCATGGGGCAGCATCTGGCGAAAATCGGGGCGCACAGGTTCCAGAATTGCCGAGGTTCCTTCAGCCAGTTGGGACAGCTCTGCGATCCTTGCCTTGGCATCCGTCCCGCCGATCAACAGGCGCCAGCGCCTGTTGGGCATCTGGCGGGCGGCCTCGATGGCCGCGCGAAAGATCGGTTGCCCCACAGAACCGCCGCCGGCGCTGACAAGGATTTCGCCCTGCCCAACGGACTGCGGATGCGGTAGAGGCAGTTCCGGCGCCACAAAGCCGGTATAATGCAGCCGTTCCGCCAATCGGTCCGACACCGGCCAACTGACCGAAAGCGGCGTGACACTTTCGGTCGAGTGAACAAGAATGCCGTCATAAAAGCGGGTGACGATATCTTCGGTACGCTGGGCCTTGGCAGGTTTGGATGGCGGGGCCAGAATATCGCGGATCGATCCCAGGATGACCGGAGGCTGAGGCAGGGCCCGTGCCGCATTCAGGCTCGCGTCGAATTCCGCTGCCAGCGACCGGCGGCCAAAGGGGAAAAGCTCGGTTATCAGGGTTTGCGGCTGAAAGCTGTTTACCGCCTGCACCATGGCTGTCACGCGCGCGCGATGATAATCAGCATCGGCCTCGGCACCGCTTTCAGTCAGAAGCCGCGTGAAATTGGCTCCATCCGATCTGAGCGGTGGCAAACCGAACAGGGTTAGCCCGCTGCTGTCTAGTTGAGGCGCAGGCATCCCGCCCGAGACGACCATGACCTCGTGACCGTCATCCCGGAAGGCCCGGCCCAATGTCAGAGCCCGGCTCAGATGCCCTGTTCCCAACAGGTGCGTGACAACGATCATCATCTTCATGGCAGCGGCCCATGTTTGATCAGGCGAACAGGGTCCGGATCTGCGGTCATCGTATTCATATCGACGATATACAGCCGATTGCGCTTGATCTTGAAGGGGGCGGGACCATCAAAATCCCAGCGCCACGCCTGGGCGAGAATGACCCGCATGATGCCAATATGGCAGACCGCGACTGTATCCTGCCGCAGCCCGGACACCCAGGGGTGCAGCCTGGTCCAGACCTCGGCAGGGCTTTCACCGTCAGGCGGGCGAAAATCCCAACTCCAGTCTTCGATATGGCGATACCCGCTGGTTTCATCGGCGATCAGGTCGACGCCTCGAAGTCCTTCCCAGTCGCCCCAATTCATTTCTATCAGCGCGTCCGAGGTTTTCGGGGCGCGCCCAGACACGATGCGTGCCGTTTCACTGGCGCGCAGCAACGGGCTGGACCAGATATCAGCGACGGCCCATGGATCAGGCAAGCGATACCCGGCCAGCTCAGACCGCGCGTCGTCATCCAGCGGAATATCGCTGCGCCCCTGAATGCGCCCCGCGCGGTTCCAGTGGGTATGCCCGTGGCGAAGTAGTGCAAGACGGGTCATGATACATCCTTCAACAAGGGCCGTAGATGCGCCCACAACCGCGCGGTCGCCTGAGGTATAAGATGACGCCGGGCCACATAGCTGCGCGCATTCTCCCCAAGCGCGTGGCGCTGCGCGGTATCCTCGAGCAGGTTTTGCATGTGATCGGCAAGCCCTCTGGCCCCAGCTTCAACCGGTGGGTAAACCGCAGGTGCCAGCACGTCCCGAACGCCGGGACGATCCTGTGCGACCACGGGCAGGCCTGTCGCCTGCGCCTCAAGATAGACCATACCATAGGCTTCGTTCACACCGGGCCAGACAAGCAGGGACGCCTGTCGGTAGATTTTCTGCAAGGCCACCCGGTCGAGCTGGCCCAGAAAGTGCACCCGGCTTCCGAACGGCGCCATCAGGGTTTCGACTTCAGGCCGCGCCGGACCATCCCCTGCGATGTTCAGGTTCCAGTCACATGTCAGGTGCGAAAGGGCCTCGGCCAAAATCCGGTAGGACGCCAGCTTGTCCCCATGCCGCATCATTCCGACAGTCAGCATGGGGCCGTCCCCGGTCGTAGCCACAGGCAACCCGGTTTCAGGCAGAAATGGCGGCAATTCAACCAGTGCCTGCTTGCCAAAACGGTCCCGTTCCAACGTAATCAGGTCATTGGCTGTGTGGTAGAATATGATATCCGCTGCATCACACGCCTGATGCGCCGCTTGGGCGAAATCGGCCCACGCCCCGTTCAGCCTGCTTGATGCGCGCGTGCTTTCCAGTTGCACATACGGGATGCCGCGCGCCTGGCAGACCTTGGGGCCCAGCAGGTCGGGTGCTTTGTAGTAATTGTGATAAGTCACCCAAAGATCTGTATCAAAGGGCAATTCGGCGCTCAGCCGCTGCGCTTCAATCTCAGCCGCGCGAACAAGGGTTCGCTGTAGGTCCCGGTCTCCGATCTTGTCGTAGATGCGCAGGTCCGAGGCCAGTTCGATCTTATCCCCTTGCGCCGCCAAGCCGAGCATAAGGTTTCGCGCCATTTCGCGGTCGCCCGAGGGTATCTGGCTGCCGGGGGATTTCATTGGCGCATAAAACGCGACCCGCGCCATTACGCGTCTTCCATGCTCAGGGTTTTCAGCCGTGCCGACAGCCGTAAAATACCGGGTTCCATTCGAAAATCTGCAATCAGGCGGTCATAGGCTGCACGCGCCATAGATGCTGCCGTTTCCGGATCAGCGGCCAAAGCTGAAATGGCTGAAGCCAATGCAGCCGGGTCGTCATCAGACAGCACGCCATGCGTTCCGGATTGGATGAATTCCGGGATGGCCGAAACCGGTGTCGACAGAATTGGCAACTGCTGCGATGCGGCCTCCATCAACACGTTCGGCAATCCATCCCGGTCCCCGTCCGCAGCAACACGGCTGGGCAAAACAAACAGGTCGGCCTTGCGCATGGCTTCGATCACCTCGGGCTGATCGCAGGCCCCCCTCCAGGTGATGCGGTCCACGATACCAGCAGCGCGCACCTGTTTGTGTAGTGAGTCCCCAAGACCCCCGCCGCCAATGTGGGTCCAATGCCAGTCCAGGTTTTCCGGCAGCAGCGTGAAGGCCGCAATAAGGCGGTCAAAGCCCTTCTTTTCAACCAGCCGCCCAACGGAAATCATGTGAAACGGATCGCCAGCGGCGCGTATCCTGCGCTTTGGCGGTTCGGGGAAGCGCGACAGGTCCAGGCCATGATAGATAAGGTCCACGCGGTTGGGATCATCAGCGAGGCTGCGCAGGTGTTCCGCGCCGATTGCCGTGCAGGTGGCTCCGAAAGCGGCCCCATATGTTGCAGCCTGCAGCTTTTCACGCTTTTCCCAGTCCGGTGAGGTCCAGATATCCTTGGCATGGGCGGAAAAGCTCCATGGCAGACCGCGCATGATGGCCGCATATCGGGCGACGGACGAGGGGGTGTGCATGAAATGGGCATAGAGCCCCTGCGTCTGGGCGGGTAACTCGGCGGCCAGAACACATGCTTGCCCAAACCGGCGGATGCGGTTCGGCGTGGGATCGCGGCGCAGGTCGTGCCGCCAGATCTTGTAGGCCTCGGCATAGCCGGGCAGGTCTTGGGCGGCAGTGCGGGCCGCCCACACCCGCTGTGGCTCCTCATGCAGGTATTCCGGCAGATAGCGAACCTGCCCCAAGAATCGATCGTGCAAAGGGTGACGTTTGGTGTCGGTCGGACGGCGCAGAGACCAGATGTCAAATCGGTGCCCGGCTTCCTGCAAGGCAACAAGTTCCTGAGCGATAAATGTTTCGGACAGTCGCGGCCAGCCTTTGACCACAACCGCCAGATTGGGAGAGGCCGAGTTCATCCAGTGGCTCGTTTCTGTTCCCGTGTCAGCAGGCTGTCAATGCGGTCGGTGACATAGTCCAAACCGTCCAGCAATCCACTTTGGATGGCATGCGACGGCACAGATTGGTGCGGCAGATTGCGGATGGCACGGATCATTGCGTCGGGTGTCAGGCTGTCGCGTCGTTCGTCCAGCATCTTGACCAGCCCCAGCTCTTCCGCGCGTGAGGCCCTTATCCACTGTTCCAGACGAGGTGTGGTGCGTGGAACAATGACGGCCCGTTTGTCGAAGGACAAAACCTCGCAAAACGTGTTGTATCCACCCATGCAGACCACGCCTTCGGCCCCTGCAAACAGCGTTTCGATCTGCGATTCAAATCCAACCGCAGTTACGCGACCATTCAATGCGGCAACCCGTGCTTCGAAATCGTTGCGCAATTCACCCGACAGGAATGGGCCATAGACCAACACGGCACGCGGCGACAGGTCTGGGTCTTTCTCGTAGGCGGACAGCACAAGGTTGACCAGCGCCTTACCATCGCCACCGCCGCCGGGTGTGATCAGGATATAAGGTTGCTGAGGCGGTTCCCCGACCGGGCCGAGATCGCGGCGCAGATATCCCGTCCAGTGAATACGCGATCGCGCTGACGCGCTCAGCCGCAATCCTTGCGTCGGATCGTAGATCGACTGTGATCCGTAAACCCAGATCTCATGATAGAACCGCTCGGTCGCTTCGATGGCTTCTTTGCGTGCCCATTCGGCGGCCAGCACTTCGGGTTCGTCCAGCACATCACGCAGGCCCAGAACCAGTTTCGTACCGCAATGGCGTTCGAGATATTTCAGTGTTGGCAACAGCTCACCCCGGAACCCTGTCGGTTCCTTGTCGACCACCAACACGTCTGGGTCGAACTGCTGAACCGCGGTCTGGATCAATCCCGCACGCAATTCGGTTACTTCGTCGATCCCCATTCCGATTGTGCGCGCGGCATACGAGCCGTCCGCACGCTTGGTCACACCGGGCAGGCGCACATGGTCAACCCGGCGCGGAAAAGTGAAACGGCCTGCCACGGGTGAACCCGTCAGGATCAGCGCCGAGGCGCTTGGGTCCGCCTGCGTGATTGCCGCAGCCAAGGCGCGGGACCGGCGCAAATGCCCCAGACCGAAAGTGTCATGGCTGTAAAACAGGATACGCGGCGCGCGGTCCGGTTTAGAATTGGTTGTGCCAAGGCTCATAGTGTTGCCCGTCTTCTTGATCCCAGAGCGAAATCCGCGCGTTCGCTAGCGTTACCGTATATTTCAATGCCACGCTTGCCAAAGGCGGATTTGCGCATTTGCAAATGTTTCAAGCATTGCGATTTGGCAACAGCGTTTTGACAACTTCGCGGCATATCGCACCACAGCTAGAGAAGATCGCATAAGGATCCAGATGAAGGCAATCGGGTCGGACCTGAAACTTTTGCCCGGTCATATTCAATTATGGCAAGATTGAAAACACCTGCGAGCATCAGAGTGCGCCAAGAACACGTCCAAACACGATATTGAGACGGAGTGATGCGAGTGTTTGAACTGCCTGAAACGCTTCTGTAATCTGGCCAATATCGGCAAAAACTGGATGCAAGACCCAATGCGAAATAACTTTCCGGCCGTATTTTTTTTGGCGTTGTGGGCCATTTTCCTGAGCGTTCCCACTGGTGCATTGGCGCAGACGTCCTTGATTCCCGGATATTCTTCCGGGTCGGGTAGTTCGTCCGGGACCGACAAGGAAAGTGATTTGGCCGCTGCAATCCGTGCTGCCAGCGATGCAGGCGCGAGTGTCATTGTCATCGACAGTGCCGGTCAGGTTGTGACAACGGCAGGTGGAAAGGATGCAGGTTCGGGGGGCGCGGACAGCGATTCGAGCAACCCGATGGGTGACGGTTCGCAGCTGATGAAGGCGCAAGAGCGGTTCTCGAAATTCCGCGAGTCGATGAATTCCCGTCTCGAGGCGCTGCCCTATTCTATTTTTGAAGTACAGTACATCCTGCGCCAGACCAGCCCAGATGGCCGTATCCAGACCTATGTCGAGGTGTTGGGCTGGAATATCCTGTTCCTGTTACTTGGGCGGTGGCTGTCGATCGAGATTTACGGGAAACGGTTCGCGCGCCGCTGGGTGGTGGCGCGGATCAAGGACGAACCACAGGGTTATCGGGAAAAGATGCCGTTCCTGCTGTTCCGGTTCCTGATGGGGATCGGTGCTACGGTCTTTGCAATGATCATGGCTTTGATCGTCGGGTATCTGATCTTTGGCGAGGCCGAGGATATCTCGGTCCAGTTCACGATCACCGCCATCTTTACGGCTTTTTTCCTGTCGCGCACGGTGTCGGACCTGTGGCGCATGGTCCTGTCGCCTTATCTGAGCCAATATCGATTACCGCCCTTTTCGGACAAGAATGCGCGCAGGCTGTACATCTGGGCGTCCGTGCTGGCGACCTATGATATTTCGGTCGTCCTGTTTTCCACCTGGGTCGCTGATTTTGGACTGAACTACAACGTCTACGCCATGGTGTATGGCGGTCTGACGATGCTGGGCGCGCTGGGTAATATTCTGATGATCCTATTCAACGCCCGTGCCATCTCGAACGCGATCCGGGGTGGGCGGGCATCCGAACAGGTGTCTTGGCTGCTGCGGTTTGTGTCATTTGGCTGGGCGCCGGCATTGATCATCTATGTCGTGTTCAGCTGGTTCCGTCTGGCTGTTGATCTGGCGCTGGAGCATCCGACGCCGCTGCCGTTGATTGCAAGCAGCTATCTGATCTTCATGTCCGTAGTCGTGGCCTATGGTGCAATGAACTACCTGCTGGAACGGTATTTTGACCGCTCGCGCATGATTAGTGAAATAAACGGGGAAGTCGAGGCAGCGGATGAAGGCGTCATGGCGGCGGATATACCCGAGGCTGAACAGCCGAAGCAGCATCTTCTGACTTATGAAGACCTGGCCCGCCGGGTAGCCGGAATTCTGGCTTTCGTGCTCGGGGCTTATGCGCTTGTCGTGATATGGTATCCGAACGCGGACTGGAGCGAGGATCTGCCGGTAGAACGTGCGCTCGATGTGATGGTCGTCCTGTTTATTGGGTACATCCTGTTTCATTTCTTTCGGATCTGGATCGACAGTAAGATCGCTGAAGAATCCGACGATGGCACCGAGGTTGAACTGGGCGACGAAGGCGGGGAAGGCGGGCAAAGCCGTCTGGCAACGTTGTTGCCACTTTTCCGGGGCGCAATTCTGGCTGTTGTCGTGGTCACGATCGTACTAATTGTCCTGATGGAACTGGGTATCAATGTCAGCCCGTTGTTTGCGGGTGCCGGTGTGGTTGGTCTGGCCGTGGGTTTCGGGTCGCAAACGCTGGTGCGCGACATTTTTTCCGGCGCATTCTTCCTGCTGGATGATGCGTTCCGGAAAGGGGAATATATCGACATTGGGGATGTGAAAGGGACGGTCGAGAAAATCTCGGTCAGGTCCATGCAACTACGTCACCATCTGGGTGCGCTGAACACCATTCCCTTTGGCGAGATCAAAGTGCTGACCAACTATTCGCGCGATTGGGTGATCATGAAGCTGCCGCTACGCGTGACCTATGACACCGATGTCGAGAAGGTTCGCAAGTTGATCAAGAAACTGGGTCAGGAACTGTTGGCCGATCCCGTAATCGGAGACAATTTCATCCAACCGCTGAAGTCACAGGGCGTGATCGAGATGCAGGATTCAGCGATGATCATCCGGGTCAAGTTCATGACGAAACCCGGCGACCAGTGGCTGGTTCGCAAAAAGGTCTATCAGGACATTCGCGAGCTGTTCGCGCGAGAGGGGATCAAGTTTGCGCATCGCGAGGTCACTGTAAGATTGGCAGATGGCAAGGAAGCGGAAGACCTGACACAAAAACAGCGTGAGGCCGTGACAGGGGCTGTTCAGGCCGCAATTGACGAGGACTATCTGGACGATATCGGGCCGGATGGCGACGACCGCTAGAGAGGCCCGCCGCCGCTTTGTGTTGAGTCTCGGATGAGGTGCCCCGAAAGCGTGAGGTCAGTTGGAAACGAAGGGCCAGACCGGGTCAGATGTGCCCAGTTTCGACGCCGGTAAATCCCATTGCAGCACAGTTTCACCGAGGCTTAGCGCTGGTTTGAGGCGGTGCCCCGGTCCCCAGCCCGATGCTTCTGTTGCAGGGGAGTAATCCGTGGGCATCGGGCGAATGGGCTCAGCCTCGACGTCGTCTTTGCCGAGAATCGCCAAAAGCTCGGCGGTGCGGGCAAGGGACAGATGCGCATGCATGATGGAATTGCCCGACGCGGCCTCGGCCAATGCGGAAAGGACGGCGGCGGCCATTAGGTAGCCGGTTGCGTGGTCCAAAGCCTGAACCGGCAATGGCGTTGGTTTGTCTGCGTCAGCCCAACCCATGCCCGTATGCGCAATTCCCGCGCTCATCTGCACAAGGCTGTCAAAGCCGCGCCGGTTCGACCACGGGCCTTGCCAGCCATAGGCATTCAGCGTCACCTCGACCCTGTTCGGTGCCAGTTCATCGCGCTTAGCACGGGTCAGGCCCAGCGCGTCCAAAGCGCCGGGCCGGTACCCGTGCACGAATACATCGGCCTGGGACAAAAGCTCTTGCAGCCGTTCCATTCCAACGGTCGATTTCAGATCGAGATAAGCGCAGTGTTTTCCAAGTGAAATGTCAGGTATCACACCGGGCTCGTCCCAAGCGGGCGGATCGATCCGCAAAACCTCGGCCCCGAAACCGGCCAATGTGCGTGTCGATACCGGACCCGCCAGAACGCGTGTCAGGTCAAGAACGCGCAACCCGGCAAGAGGTCTTGCAGAAGTTGTCTGCGGCCTCTCGCGCAGCTTGACGTACCGGGGGCCTTGCCAACCAATCAGCGGGTCGCGCGATACAGCGCGGCCCTGCGGATGTTCAAGCCATTCGGTCCGGCTGCGCATGGCAGCGGCCACGCCGCCTTCGGCCACAATATCGGTTTCCAAATCGGATATGGCCCGGGTTCTGACGGCTTTTGCCACAGCTTCACGCTCTGGCAGCGTTCCAAGAACCTTCATCGCTGCCGCGCGATGGCGTGGCAGGTTGGTGTGCAACCTGATCCACCCATCAGAAGCCCTGTAATCCCCCGCGACCGAATCCCAAAGGTTCGGCATTTCCCAGCCATCAGGCTTGAAGGAATAGCCGAACCACAAGGATGCCAGCCGATGGTCGACGGTGATCTCGGGTGCTTTCTGGGTCAGGTTCAGCGCCTGCATAAAGCGGGACATCTCTTGCCCAACGGCTGCAAAGCTGGCCGTCGCCAGTTCGGAAACGGCAAAAGCACTTGGCAGAGCGCCTGTGCCGACCCTGCGATATCGGTCGGCAGCCGGAAGGGTGGCAAGAAGGCTCATTGCTGATAAGGATCCAGGCTGTCGCGCAACCCGTCACCCAGGAAGTTGAAGGCCAGTACGATCACGATGATCGGCAGCATCGGGATTGCCGTCCAGGGATAGATCTCGATCGATGCGAGGTTTTGCGCGTCATTCAGCATCACTCCCCAGCTTACCGCTGGTGCACGAAGGCCCAGGCCAAGAAAGCTGAGCGCGGTTTCCCCAAGGATCATTGCCGGGATCGACAGGGTGGCAGATGCAATCAAATGAGACATGAAATTCGGCAACAAGTGCTTGCGGATCACCCGGCCCGAGCTTGCGCCCATCATTTCTGCGGCCCGCACGTATTCTTCCTCGCGCAGGGACAGGAACTTGGCACGGACCGAACGCGCCAGCCCGGGCCAGTCGAGGATACCGAGGATGATCGAAATGATGAAGAATACGGCAACCGGGCTCCAATTCGAAGGCACGGCGGCAGACAGTGCCAGCCACAGCGGCAATTCCGGCAGCGAGCGCAGGATTTCGATGACCCGGTTGATGACCCAGTCGATGCGCCCACCGAAATAACCCGCCATCGAACCGAACAGGATACCCAGAAAGAACGACACCGAAATACCGATCAGACCCACGGTCAGCGACAACTGCGCGCCATAGAGGATGCGGCTGAAGATATCGCGCCCCAACCTGTCGGAACCCCACAGGAACAAAGTGGCACCATCCGGCGCGCAGAAAAGATGCGTATCTGTCTTGATAAGACCTGCAAGTCGATATTCGGACCCTTCACAGAAGAACCGGATCGGGCGCGGGTCATCAGTGTCAGGGACGAACTTCCACTGGAAGGTTTCCAGATCCGCCTCGGCGACGATTGGAAAAACATGGGGGCCGATAAAAGCGCCGTCGTAAAACCAGTTCACGGATTGTGGTGGCGCGTACAGATGCTCTCCGTTCCGGTCATTCGGGCCATACGGCGCGATGAAACCGGCAAACGGCAGCATCAGGTAGCACAGCAGCAGGAAGATGCCCGAGATCAGGCCCAGCTTATGTGTGCGGAACTTGCGCCAGACCAACACCCAGTTGGGGGCATCCAGATCGGCGCGTTCCAGTTGCTGTATCGACGCCTGCGGATCAAAAGGCGCGTCATCGACGTAGCGATTGTCAGGACGTTCGGTCATGCTTCGCGGCCCTCATACCGTATGCGGGGATCCAGCATCACCAGCAGAATATCCGAGATCATCGTGCCGATAAGCGTCAGCAGCGCGACAAACATCAGGATAAACGCGGACAGGAATTGATCCTGCGTTTTCAGTGCTGTCAGCAAAGTCGGCCCGATGGTTTGCAAGCCCAGAACGACTGAAACCAGAACCGATCCTGACACCATTGATGGCAGAAGGTTACCGATGTCCGCAACGAACGGGTTGAATGCCACGCGCAACGGATATTTTGTTAGCATCCGCGACGGGGCCATGCCCTTGGCAATGGCCGTTTCCACATAGGGCTTACCCAGTTCGTCGAGCATATTTGCCCGCAAGCGCTGCATCATAGCCGATGCGCCCGAGGTTCCGATGACAAAAGTCGGAACGATCAGGTGGATGAGAATGGATTTCATCTTGTCCCAACTCAGCGGCTGACCTTCGAATTGCGGGTCCATCAGGCCGCCGATAGGCAGGTTGAAATACCGATGCCCGTAGTAGAACAAGATCAGGGCCAGCAGGAAGTTTGGGGTCGCCAGCCCCAGATAACCCACAAAGGCCGAGGTATAATCAATCCACGTCCGTGATCGCGCCGCAGCAATAACACCCAGGGGAAGGGCAACGGCATATACAAACAGGATCGCGGCAAGGTTGACGACGACCGTCAACCAAAGCGTGTCGCCTACGATTTCCGATACAGGCCGGTCGAACTCAAAGGACCAGCCGTAATTGCCTTGGATCAGACCTGAAAATCCGTGTGGTCCCGGCCAGAAGCCTATCCAGATCAGGTACTGTTCCCACATAGGGCGATCCAGAGCGTACTCGGCGCGCAGAAACTCGGCCTTGGCGACACCCGCTGACTGGCCCGAGGCCTGAAGCTCGGCAATCTGGTTGCTCAGGTAATCACCGGGCGGCAGGTTGATGATTATGAAGATCAGGACCGAGACCACCAACAATGTCAGCAGCATCGTGAAAAAGCGATACACCGCATAGCGCAGCATGACCATTTAGCTGCTCCTGCTTAGTCGGCGAAAAAGAACTCGTCCGGGCGGTGAACGCCGAAATGCGCACCGGGCTCCCATGCCCACATGGCCTGTTCCGGCACATTGCGCAGACGGTTCGACACGACAATGGGTTGGGGTGCTCCGTTCAGGATACCAATGGCATAAAGCTGATCGGCGTGGATTTTAAGCATTTCCGTCCAGATTTCCTTGCGTTCGTCGTCCGTTGTGGCGACCTCCCAGTTATGGGCCAGTTGCATCAGACGTTCTGCCTCGGGCATGTCGGGGGCTTCCCCGGCTTCACCACCTGTCTGGTAGAACTGGCCCCATTTTGGCCAGGCCAGGAATACCTGATCGGTGGGCGCCAGATAGGTTGGAGACGTGTGTGCCTGCGGGATGCCGTCATCCCATCCATACCAGACCGATGCCATCGAGTTGCCGGCAAACACCCGGTTGCGCAGGATATCGCGATCCAATGGGCGCATGACCAGCTTGACCCCGATCTCACGCCAGGTGTCGGTGACGATTTGCAAGGCGTTTTCAACCTCTTGCCGCTCACCAGCAGTTTCGATCACCAGTTCCATAGGACGGCCATCCGGTAACAGACGGACACCGTTCTTGTCGCGCTCGGTCAGGCCGACCTCATCCAGCAACGCATTGGCCTGGCCGACATCGTAACTGGCCCAGGCGGTGGCATTCCTTTCATCGTAAAAGGGCGAGGCAGGCAGAACCGACATTGCACCGGGGTGCGCAAGCTTGAAATACAAAGCCTGGTTGATTGTCTCGCGGTCGATGGCAAGGGAAAGGGCGCGCCGCACACGGACGTCACGCAACACTTCGCGCCAGGCGTCATCCTCGAAATTGAGGTTCGGATAGATCGCGATTTGCGATGCAACGCCGGTTTTCCACAGTAATGTCTTGTAGCCGCCTTGCGCCTCGCCTTTTTTCAGGATGGAAGCGTCGCGGAAATCCAGGCCCCGACCTTGCAGGTCGCTTTCCCCTGCATTGGTTTTGGCGGCAACCAGACCGGGGGCAACGATCTCCATCTCGACCACATCGATATAGGGCAGCTGAACCCCTTTGCTGTCGATACGGTGGTAATAGGGGTTACGTACGAAATTGTGGCGGATTTTCTTGCCGGAACTTGCGTTCAGCCACGGTTGCAACGTGGGCAATTCGTGATTGTCGAACTTGTACAGGTTGTCGAGCTTGTTGTGCAGCGCGGCCCAGCTTTTGACGCGGGCATCGTCGACCAGAAAGGCAAGTTCCTCGGGGTCGGCATATTTCTCGTGATATCGTTTCAGGAACGCTGCGGGACGATAGATAAAGGGCGGTCTTGCCTGAGCCAGCGATTGTAGAAAACCCGGGTTAGGGTTCTCCCATTCGAAAATCACAGTGGTTTCATCCGGGAAGGTAACGGTGGGTGATTTGCCTTCGACTATCAGAAAATCCGGCGGGCCTGACGGGCTGAGCAATTTGTTGTTGGCAACGTCTTCCCACCAATAGCGGAAATCTTCCGACGTAAACGGAGAGCCGTCGGACCATTTGTGCCCTTCGCGCAGTTTCAGGGTGAACTTGCGGCCGTCTTCGTTTTCAAACGACGCCAGCAAATCGGGGATAATCTCGTAGTTCTGGTCGAAACCGACCAGCCGGGCATAGCCATAGACAACCATCTGGCGAATATCTTTGGAGCGCGTGATCATGGTGCGCAGGGTGCCGCCCTGTTTGCCGAATTCGCGACCCTTTGCTGCCAGATCGACAATCAGCGGGTCCTTGGGCAGGCGCTCTTGAACGGGAGGAAGATTGCCCGCTTCTACTTCCGCGTTCCAGAACGCGCTTTCCTGCGGCGTCGGGATCGTCTCGGCCGTGGCGGGCAGCATCCCGATGAACGCCAGCGAAGCGGCCAGGATCAGGGGGCGAGTGGTCTTAAACATGGCAACGTACCTTATGGCCCGGTTCCAATTCCACCAATGAGGGTATCACGGTGTCCGAGAAACGAAAGGCTTCATCCCAACTGTCCGGCGCGCCGGCGCCCAAGGAAACCACTTGCAGGTCGATCGGGCGATTGATGTCGGGTTCGGGTTGAGCGGCAATCAGCGCTTTGGTGTAGGGGTGGCGCGGATTGTAGAAAAGAGTTTCGGGTGGTGCTTGCTCGACGATCAGGCCTCGACGCATCACGGCAACTTCGTCGGCGATCCGTGCAACAACGGCCAGATCGTGCGAGATGAACAGATAGGACAGATTCAGGCTGTCCTGTAGATTTTCCAACAGGGTCAGAATCTGCCCCTGTACCGATACATCCAGCGCCGAGGTGGGTTCGTCACACACGATGAGCTGCGGGTCGAGCATCATGGCGCGGGCTATCGACAGACGTTGCCGCTGCCCCCCCGAAAAGGCGTGTGGATAACGTTTCAGCATGTCGGCTGTCAGGCCGACGCGCTGCAACATCTCGGCGGCCTTGTCGCGCTGCTCGGCGGTTGTTCCGATGCGGTGAATTTCCAGCGGCTCAGTCATCGCGTCCTGAATGCGCATCCGCGGGCTGAGCGAGCTGTAGGGATCCTGAAACACCATCTGCGCATTGCGCTGAAACGCCGTGCGCTGGGCGCGGGTCATGTTGTGCACCGTGACGGGATCGGCATTCGGCGCGGTGCGAAACAGGACTTCTCCGCCGGGATCGGGCAGTTCCGCACCCAACGCGATCCGCGCGGCTGTCGTTTTACCTGATCCGCTTTCACCGACAATGGCCAGCGTCTTGCCACGTGCAAGATTCAGATCGACCCCTTTGCACGCATAGATTTCCTTGTCGGCCTGCCACCCTTTGCTGGACCGCATCGTGTAGGTCTTTGAGACGCCCTTCATCTGAAGGATCAGATCGTCGCCCGGCATCGGTATGCCCACAGCAGCCTGATCTGGAATTTCCGGCGCAGCATCAAACAGTTGTTTGGTATATGGATGCGCCGGGGAGGTCAGGATTGGTGCGGCCGGGCCAGCCTCCATGATGCGGCCCTTGTGCATGACCACAACCTGTTCGGCCATGTTGGCAACCACGCCCAGATCATGGGTCACCAGAATAAGCGCCATGCCAGTCTCGCGCTGCAATTCCTTGATCAGCCCCAAAACTTGAGCCTGAGTGGTCACATCCAGCGCGGTGGTTGGCTCGTCCGCGATCAGCAACTCGGGTTTGGATACCATGGCCATCGCAATCATGGCGCGTTGGCGCATTCCGCCCGACAGCTCGAACGGGTAGGAGTCATAGGCGCGCTGTGGATCTGGAAAACCCACGCGCTCGAACTGCGTCAGGACCTTTTTGCGCGCTTCAGACTCGGAAAGCCCACGATGCAGCCACAGGACTTCACTGACCTGATTCCCAATCTTGTGCAGAGGTGACAGTGAACGCATTGGTTCCTGAAAGATCATCGAAACGCGATTGCCACGAATGCCGCGCATTTCCCGCTCGGAGACAGCTGTCAGGTTACATGTGCCCTTGGAATCATTCAGAGTTATCGTGCCGCTGCGTATCTGAGCCGTTCGCGGCAGAATCCGCAAGACGGCCCGGCACGTGATGGTTTTACCCGATCCCGATTCACCGACCAGCGCCAAGGTTTCCCCTGGTTTGACATCAAAGTTCACATCCGCGACCACGGAACTTCCCGCACCAAAGCCGATGCTGAGGTCTCTGACGCACAACAACGCGCTCATGCAGGCTTTCCAACCGTTTGGCCGCTTGGTGACATCGGTCGTTTCAACTCCCCGTGATTTTTTCGCCAGTGTCGCGCGGTTCCGCCTGTCTAGTCAAACCCGTTCTTGGGCTGAAATGTCGCGAAAATGTGAAACTTTGGGCTTCGTCGCTACACAAAGTCTTGAGAATTTGTCATCTAAGGCGGAGTCGGGGGCATCTATGCTTTCGATTGGTATCAAGGAGATATTTACCGGTGTCCAAGAATCAAAGCCGTCTGGACTTGTTTATCGATCGAATGGTGTCACAGCGCGCCTGTCTGGATCACGCGATTGCGCAAACGGCAGGCATGGCAGGTCCGGTGTTTGAACTGGGTCTGGGCAATGGGCGCACCTATCATCATCTTGTGCAGCATATCGATGGACGCCCTGTCTTTGTGTTCGAACGCGCGGTGGCTTCGCACCCCGATTCAACCCCGCCCGAGGATAGGGTGATCTTGGGAGATGTGCGCGAGACGCTGCCAGCGGCGGTCGACAGGTTTGGACCGACAGCAAGCCTGATCCATGCAGATCTTGGGGGGCATAATCGCGAAAAGAACGACATCTTTGCGCGGCTTGTTTCCCCGTTGATCGAGCCCTTGCTGGCATCGGGTGGATTAATGGTATCAAGCGACCGGATGTATTTCGAGCGGCTGGAGGAAATGCCGTTGCCCGAGGGTGCCGTCGAAGGGCGCTGTTTCATCTATCGGCGCTGACCAGAGAGAAGGGGCCTGCATGATATTCTACGATTGCTCTACGGCCCCAAACCCGCGCCGTGCTCGCATGTTCATCGCGGAAAAAGGGTTGGACATCGAAACGCACGAAATCTCGATTGCTAAGGGCGCGCAGTTGAGCGCTGAGTTTCGTACAGTGAACCCCCGGGCCACAATCCCGGTTCTGGTAACGGATGAAGGCGCAGTCCTGACCGAAAATCTTGGCATCGCCGCGTATCTTGAAGCGCGTTTCCCCGAGCCGTCCTTAATGGGCCGTACCGCTGATGAAAAAGGGTTGGTCTTGATGTGGAACGCAATTGCCGAGCAGCAGGGCGGTGCGCCCATCGCTGAGGCTTTGCGCAACAGCCACCCGGCGTTCAAAGACCGTGCTATTCCCGGCCCTGTTAACCATGCGCAGATCCCTGAGCTGGCGCTACGTGGGCGCGAGCGGGTTGCGTCGTTTTTCGAGCTGCTGGAGGCGCGGCTGATGCAAAGCGCGTATGTCGCTAGCGATGTATTCACTCTGGCGGATATATCCACTTTTGTTTTTGTCGATTTCGCGCGCGTCATAAAGATGCGGATACCGGACGGCAATACGAACACGCAGGTCTGGTTTGAAAGCGTGAAAGCCCGCCCAAGCGCGCAGCTTTAGGTTTGCAAAGCAATAGGTAGAGTTCTCTCATTCCGCACTGTACAGAAATGTCTAGACAGAACTGAACAGTGCTACTAGCGTCTTCCAAGATTCTGTTCAGGGAGGTCGGGATGAAATCCCAATATCGCGTAGTGGTCATTGGAGGGGGCGTCGTTGGTGCCTCGGTTCTGTATCATCTGGCCAAATTCGGCTGGTCGGATGTGGTCATGCTGGAAAGGCGGCGGCTGGCTTCGGGATCGTCTTGGCACGCGGCGGGCGGCATCCATGCCCTGAACGCGGATCCAAATATGGCCTCGTTGCAGGCCTACACAATCGACCTGCTGAGTGAGATCGAAAAAGAATCGGGCCAGAATATCGGTTTGCATATGACCGGTGGCCTGACTTTGGCCGGTACGCCTGAACGCTGGGAGTGGTTGCAGGCCAATTACCGCATCTTCCAGTCCATCGGTATTGACGACTGCGAGTTGCTGACCCCGCAAGAGGCACAGAGACGCTGCCCGATCATGTCAACCGACGGTGTTTTGGGCGCGATGTGGGCGGATCGCGAGGGGTATATCGATACAACAGGTACTGTTCAGGCTTATGCTACTGCGGCCAGGAAACGTGGTGCCGAATATTATGAGGAAACCAAGGTCGAGGAATTGATCCAGACGGCGGATGGCTGGCAGGTGGTGACCGATAAGGGCACGATCACCTGTGAACATGTGGTCAACGCGGCCGGGCTCTGGGCCAAGCAGGTTGGACGCATGGCAGGGGTAGAGCTGCCAGTCTCACCGTTGAAGCACCACTATCTGATCACGGACACGGTGCCCGAAGTGGCGCAGGCGGACTTCGAGATGCCGATGACCGTGGACCTCGAAGGGTTCACCTATATGCGGCAGGACCAGAAGGGCGTTCTGGTGGGGATCTACGAGGTCGATCACGAACACTGGGCGATGGATGGCGCGCCGTGGAACTATGGCGAGGAACTGTTTCAGGAACAGCTTGACCGGATCGAGAACGAGCTGACATTGGGCTTTGAGCGGTATCCGTCGATCCAGAACGTGGGCATCAAGACATGGGTCAATGGTGCTTTCACGTTTTCACCGGATGGTAACCCGCTGGTTGGTCCGGTTCCGGGTAAACGAGGGTATTGGACGGCCTGTGCGGTCATGGCAGGGTTCCTGCAAGGTGGTGGCGTTGGGAAAACACTGGCCGAATGGATGATCCAAGGCGAGCCCGAAGCCGATGCCTGGCCGATGGATGTGGCGCGCTATGGGGAATTCGCACAGAACAAGCGGTATATCCGTGAAACCACTGGCCAGTTCTATTCGCGCCGCTTCGTGATGACCTACCCGAACGAACAATTGCCTGCGGGTCGCCCGTTAAAGATGGCTCCGGCGCATGACGCGATGACTGAGGCCGGATGCAAATGGGGCGTCAGCTGGGATCTGGAGGTGCCGCTGTATTTCGCACCCAAAGGGTTCGAGGAAACGCCGACGCTCAAACGTTCGAACGCGCACGACCTCGTGGCGGCTGAATGCAGAACCATCCGTGAGGGCGTGGGCCTGATGGATATCACGGGCTTTTCCCGCTTTGAGGTTTCCGGTCCCAATGCCAAAGCGTGGCTGGATAACGTTATGGCTTCGAAACTGCCCGCGCCGGGTCGTGCCAAACTGGCGCCGATGCTGGGCGAAGACGGGCGGCTCAAAGGCGATCTGACCGTGTTGAACTGGGGCGATGGCACCTGGTGGATCATGGGCAGCTATTACCTGCGCGCCTGGCATATGCGATGGTTCAACGATCATATGATGGATGGGGTCACCGTCCGCGACCTGGGAGAGGAGTATTGCGGGTTTGCCGTGGTCGGACCGAAATCGCAGGCGGTGGTCGAGAAACTGGCCGAACAGGATATCTCAAACCTGAAATTCATGGGCTGCGGTGATTTCGACATCGGCCTGGTCCGTGCCCGCGTGGCCCGCATGTCGGTGACCGGCGAAAAAGGGTATGAAATCAACTGTCGCTATGGCGATCACATCAAGCTGCGCCGCATTTTACTGGAAGAGGGTTCAGAAGAGGGAATCCGCGAGTGCGGTTTCAATGCGATGCTGTCAACGCGGCTTGAGAAAAGCTTTGGCATCTGGTCGGCAGAGTTCACGCAGGCTTACACACCCGGCATGACCGGCATGGATCGCTGGATCGACTGGGACAAGGAGTTCATCGGCAAGAAGGCCGCTTTGGCCGAACGGGATGGCAATGGCCCGGCGCAGGTACAGGTAACACTGGAAATCGATGCGTTGGACGCCGATGCCAGCGGGTATGAGCCGGTCTGGGCCAATGGCGAACGCGTGGGTTTTGTGACTTCAGGCGGTTATGGGCACCACATCGGCAAGTCGTTGGCGATGGCCTTGATTGACCGTGACAAGGTGGACCCGGGTACGGAACTGTCTGTCCATGTGGTGGGTGTGGAATGTCCGGCGCGAGTAATTGCGCCGTCGCCCTACGACCCTCAGGGCAAAGCGATGCGGGGCTGATCATGGCCGCTCCGGACCGACGACGCCGAAGGCGAGGGGGCGAGGCTGCCCCGCAGCCCAGCCGCGACGTGAGCTATCGCCAGCTTAGGAACCCTTTCCCATTGATGGAGGTGTTCCCGGCTGACCAGATTGCGGACATGCACGAGGCAGCGTTGCGTACGCTCGAGGAGTTGGGTGTAAAGACCCTGCTTCCCGAGGCGCGCAAGCTGTTCAAGCAGGGTGGCGCGCGCGTGGATGAAGACAGTGAGATGGTCTTTATCGGGCGCGAGATGGTTGAGGCTGCCGTTGCCTCGGCCCCCAAATCTGTCGCTTGTAGCGCCGGTTCGCGGCATCGTGATTTCACTCTGGAACTGGGTTCGCTGGTGTTTCAACCGGGGGCAGGCGCGCCGAACGCAACCGATCTGGAACGTGGTCGCCGCCCGGCGACAGGTCAGGATTATCTGGAGTTTCTGAAGCTCACCCATCATTTCGATGTGTTCCAGATGATCTCGCCTCAGGTTGAACCTCAGGATGTACCGACGCATCTGCGCCACTACTTCACGACACAGGCACAGATGGAACTGACCGACAAGTTCCCGTTCTTCTTCTCGCGCGGTACGCCGCAGGTCATGGATTGCTTTGAGATGCTGTCCACGGCGCGAGGTCTGTCGGATGATGAGTTCCGGGGCAACGCGCATTGTTACACGATCATCAACACAAACAGCCCGCGCACGTTGGACATTCCCATGGCGCAAGGCCTGATCGACTTCGCGCGCCACGGTCAGATGTCGATCATCACACCGTTCACCCTGATGGGGGCGATGGCGCCGATCACCGTGGCCGGGGCAATCACCCTGTCCCATGCCGAGACGCTGGCCGCGCTGACCTTGGCGCAGCTGGCCAGACCGGGCGCTCCGGTGTGTTACGGCACGTTCACCAGCAATGTGGATATGAAATCCGGTGCACCTGCATTCGGGACGCCCTCGCATTTTCAGGCATCACTGGCCGCAGGCCAACTGGCGCGTCACCTTGGCCTGCCCTGGCGGTCGGCGGCAGGGTCAGCGTCAAACAGCAACGACGTGCAAGCGGCGAATGAGAACCAGTTTGGCCTTTGGGGTTGCCTGATGGCCGGGGCGACTGTGATCATTCATTCCGCGGGCTGGCTGGAAGGGGGATTGACCGTATCCTTCGAAAAGCTGGTCTGCGATGCCGAGGTGCTGAACATGGTGGCCGAGCTTTGCGCGGGCGCGCAGGCGGGGTCCGCCGAGATTGGCTTTGATACCGCTTTAAGTGAGGTCGCGCCTGGAGGTCATTTCTTTGCCTGCCCCCAGACGATGGAGCGCTACATCACCGAGTTCTATCAACCGCATGTCCATGACTACGCCAATTTCGGCACATGGACCGAACGCGGTTCAACAGATGCCAACCAACGTGCAACGGGGGTTTGGCAGGGTATCCTGAACGATTTCAAGGCCCCTGCCATAGACAATGATCGTTTTGGTGCCTTGCAGGACTTTATCGCACGTCGCACCGCAGAGGGCGGGGCGCCACCGGAGAGTTGAATGAACAACAAACCTATCCTTCACCGCGATGATCCCGAGGCCGAGCCCCTGATCGGCAATGTCAAGGTCACCCGCGACGACTGGCTGAACGTGGCGATGGACGTGCTGATTTCGGACGGGGTGGACCAGATCAAGGTTCTTAACTTGGCCGAGCGGATGGCCGTGTCACGTTCATCCTTCTACTGGTACTTCAAGTCCAGACAGGAACTTTTGGATGCACTGCTGGCGCGGTGGCAGGCGACCAACACGGTTGCGCTTGTAAAACAGGCAGAAGCGCCGGCCGAAACGATAACGGGCGCGGTCTGCAATGTGCATCGTTGTGTGGTCAACACGGACTTGTTTGACACCGCATTGGATTTTGCCGTGCGCGACTGGGCGCGTAAATCGGGCAAAGTACGCCGTGCGCTGGACCAGTCAGACACACGGCGGCTTGAAGCTTTGCACGCGATGTTCGCCAGATACGGCTATTCCGAGATCGAGTCCGAAACACGTGCGCGCGTGCTGTATTACATGCAGATCGGATATGATCTGGCACAATTGAACGAACCCTTCGAGACGCGGATCTCGATGGTGCCGCATTACCTATACGCCTTTACGGGCGTTGAACCGAAACCCGAAGAAGTTGAAGAATTCAGCGCATATTCCCGGCGCTACTGGAAAGGAGACCCGACATGAGTCAACCAGACGCAATCATCATTGGCACAGGTGTGATCGGCGCGGCCATCGCGTTCGAAATGTCCAAGGCGGGCTGGAAAACCCTGTCTCTGGATCGCAACGCACAGGTTGGGCACGGTTCAACCGCCGGGTCCTGCGCGATCATCCGGATGCATTATTCCACCTTCGACGGAACGGCGTTTGCCTGGGAAGGCTATCATTACTGGCGCGACTGGGCTGACTATCTTGGACTGCCAGAGGGGGCCAATCTGGCTCAGTTCAGGGAAACCGGCTGCCTGGTCATGAAGACCGAGGCGAACGGGATGCTGGAAAAGCACATGCGCAATTCATCAGAACTGGATTGCCCGTTCGAAGAATGGTCGGGGGAAAAAGTGGTTGAACGCCTGCCGGTTTATTCGTTGGACAGCTTTGCCCCGGCGCGCCGCATGGATGACCCGGAATTCGGCCAGCCCAACGGGCGAAAGATGACGGGTGGAGTGTACTGGCCGCAGGCGGGATATGTCACCGACCCGGCCTTGTCGGCGCAAAACCTGATGGATGCTGCCAAACAGCACGGGGCCGAGGTCCGCACCAGTGCCGAAGTTACCGAGATCCTGACCGAAGATGGTCGCGTTTCCGGAGTCAAGCTGGCCTCGGGCGAAGAAATCCGCGCAAGGGTTGTCGTGAACGTGGCCGGGCCGGGCTCGGCTATCATCAATGGGATGGCAGGCGTTCTGGACGACATGACCATCAAAACCCGCCCCCTGCGGCAAGAGGTCGTGCATGTCCCTGCCCCGGAGGGGTTCGACTTTGAAAACGACGGAACCATCGTCTCGGACAGCGACATCGCCTGCTATTGCCGCCCGGAACACGGCAATCACATCCTTGTGGGATCTGAGGACCCGGAATGCGATCCGCATCAATGGTGCGAGGATGATGTCACCTATAACCGAGAGTTCACGGACCAATGGACCACACAGGCCATGCGATACGCGCAGCGTGTACCCAGCCTTGGTATTCCATCAAAAACGCGGGGTGTGGTTGACCTTTACGATGCCTCAACCGACTGGATTCCGATCTATGACAAATCCAGCTTGCCGGGGTTTTACATGGCCTGCGGGTCCAGCGGGAACCAGTATAAGAATGCACCGATTGCGGGTAAGATGATGGCGGCACTGATCGCGTATTGCGAAGGCGGAGCGGATCACGACGCGGAACCGTTGCAATTCGAACTGCCTTATATCAAACGGATCATCGACGTGGGCTTTTACTCACGCAAGCGCCCGATCAATGAGGAAAGCAGCTTTTCGGTTCTGGGCTAGTTGGGTTTTTGCAACAATCAAAGTCGAGCGGGGCAGGTTTACAGCTTACCTCGCTATGACCGACCGAAGGATCGGCGCATAGCTTCCAGGCTGCGAAACGGACAGTATACCCTGATGTTAGTTACGTTGCCGCGAAGGTGACCCAGGCCCAGACCATCGCCACATAGGTCAGGTTGTGCAGGCACTGATCCAGCCCAGCCGCACGCCAGAATGCGGCCTGCGTGGGCTCAAGTTGTTTCTTGTCTGAATAGCTGGCTTTCACGAAATCGATATTGAAGTGAATGACCCATTCAAGCAATTCGACAATCAGGATAAACAACAGCGGCGCGCCGAAAGCGGCAAACACGATGACAGAGCCCGCAACATGAACTGCTGCGTGCTGCGCGCGTCCCAAGTGAAAATACTCGCCTCTGCCAGAGAGCATCTTCGGTGTCTGGAGGTAGTAGTCAGCGAACATATGCTTGATCTGTAAAAGGCAAAGCATAAGTAGCACTGCGCCAATACTGGCAGTCAAAAGAACCCTCCCGATATCGTTCAAAACTGACTTTAGGCAATAACACGGCCATGCGTAAATGAACTAGTTCACATAAGATAAAGAAAATTCTCAGGTGGGAAAAAAATTGCATAACGTGTCAGTATGGCAGTAAATTCAAACTGTTGAATTTGGGCGCACGGCGTCCGGGCCGTGTTATCGGCCAGCAGTAGGGGCAGGTTCCATAGAACGCACGATTTTCCGCTTTATCTGGAAATACTCCAAACGTGATCAGCTGATCCTGCTGGCTGTGACGGCGACGTTGTTTCCGTTGCTCTATCTTACGCTGGAGTTGCCCAAGCGTATCATCAACGACGCAATCGGTTCGACAACGGCCGAAGTGGATGTCTGGGGTTATACGCTTTCACAGACGAATTTCCTGATTATTTTGTGTTTTGCTTTCCTGGCTGCCGTGCTGGCGCACGGGCTGATGAAAATGCGCATCAACACCATGAAGGGTGTGCTGAGCGAACGCATGCTGCGACGGTTTCGGTATCAGCTGGTCAGCCGCGCGCTTCTTTTTCCGCAACCTTATTTCGAACGGGTCAGCCAGGGCGAAATGGTCTCGATGATCACGGCTGAAAGCGAACCGATGGGGGGGCTGATGGGCGATGCGATCAGCCAGCCGGTTCTGCAAGCCGGTCAGATGATCACCATCCTTTCTTTCCTGTTCTTGCAAAGCTTTTGGTTCGGGCTGGCCGCTGTCGCCCTGATCCCGGTACAGGCCTGGTTAATCCCCAAATTACAACGTCAGATCAACCTGTTGAACAAGAAACGCATTCAGGAAGTACGGGCGTTGGCTGCCCAGATCGGCGAAAACGCGGCAGGGGCGTCAACCCTACGCAGCAATGGCGGTTGGCGCTATCGCCGGGCTATGGTTTCCGATCAATTGGGGCGGCTTTTCACGATCCGCTTTGAGATTTACCAGAAGAAGTTCTTTATGAAGTTCATAAACAACTTCATCTCGCAGCTGACACCATTCATGTTCTACCTGATTGGTGGCCTTCTGGTGTTGCAGGGTTCGGTTTCGCTGGGGGCATTGGTTGCCGCGCTGGCGGCGTACAAGGATCTGAGCTCACCCTGGAAAGAGCTGTTGACCTATTACAACCAAACCCAGGACATGTCGTTGCGCTGGGAAATCGTCGTTGACCGTTTCGATCCGGCCGGATTGAAGGATGAAGTGCTGTTCGAGGGCGAACCAGCAGAGCGCCCCCACCTGAGCGGCGATATCGTGTTGAATCACGTTTCAGTTCGCGACATGGACGGAAATCAGGTGCTGGATGATCTGAATCTTACTTTTCCCGGTGGCAAGACGATTGGTATCGCCGCACCCAGCGAAGAGGATCGGCGCGCCATGGGTGAGCTGCTGACCCGCGAGATTTTGCCCGCTGCCGGCACGGTTCAGGTTGGGGATCTGAACCTGGCAGATCTGCATCAGGGCGTTGTGGCCGCGCGTATCGGGTACGCAACGTCCCGCCCGGTCATGTTTCAGGGAACGTTGGGTGACAACGTGATGATGCCGATGCGATTCAAACCCTTGGCTGAATCCTCAGACGACCCTGATTTTGCCGAGACTTTGCGGGCTGGAAACAGCATGGATCCGTTCAGGGTGGAATGGCTTGACCCGGCGCTGGCCGGGTTTGAAGACGCGACGGCGTTGCGCGACTGGTGGTTGCAGCTGATTGATGGAATGGGGTCCGGTGCAGCCTTGTTTCGGCGCGGTGCCGAACAAAGCTTTGTTGCGACCGAACACTGCGAACTGGCAAGGAAACTGGTCGAGCTGCGCCCGCTTGTTCGGCGGGCGGTCCATGACGCGGGTCTTGAGCAGCAGGCGCTGATATTCGACCGGAATGCTTACAACCCGGCGCTGCCTGTTGCCGAGAACCTGCTTTTTGCGACGCCCCGCGTGCCGGTGACGCAGGCGTTGCTTGCCCGGCAGAAGGTTTTCCTCATGCAGTTGCGAGAGCTGGGGCTGGATGAGACGCTGATCGCCCTGACCCGTGACGTGATCGAGATGCTGCGACAGATCTTCGGGTTCGACGGAACCGACCATCCGTTGTTCCGCAAGCTGGGTCTTGATGCAAAGACTTATGAGGCAGCTGTGGAGCTGGTTGAACAGACCCGCAAAGAGGGAACATCAGGGCTGGATAACGAACAGCTGGCCAGTATGTTGGCCGTGCCTTTCGTCGTCTCGGCTGAGCAGATTGGCCCGGCTTTCACGGATGAGCTGAAAGACCGCATTCTGGAACTGAGGCAGAGTCATTCGGATAAGCTGTTGGAAAGCCTGAAGGACGCATTTGTTCCGCTGGATCCGGAAGATTTCGCGCCTGGATTGACGGTCATGGAAAACGCGCTGTTCGGCAAGGTCAGCCAGATAGGCGGCGCGCGATCGGATGAGGCCCGCAAGGTCATTGTCGACGTGTTGGAGGAGAACGGTGCGCGTCCTTTGGTGGTCGAGCTGATTTATGACATTCCGGTTGCTTTGGGTGGGCAGAGCCTTCCGGCGGTTTTTGCCGAACCGCTGGCGTTTACCCGCGCGACAATCAAGAAGCCAGATATCCTGATCCTGGAGCAGGCATTGGCCAGTTACGACATGAAAACGCAGGTATCGGTTTACAAGAAGCTGCGCGAGTTGCTGCCGGATGCCACGGTGTTCTACCTCAATGACCAGTTCGAAAACCCGGACGTATTCGACATGTTCGTGGAAATCCGGCAAGGTCGTGTCGTCTCGGATGGAGGACCGGTAGACGTGGGAAAAGACAGCGCATCTTCAGCAGATCTGGCGCGGAAACTGCGCGCGCTGGAGCAGACCCCCTTGTTTTCAGGTCTGGACCGGAGGCAATTGCGCCTTCTGGCTTTTGGGGCGCAATGGTTCGATGCCAAGCCTGGGCAGGTGGTGTTCCTGAAAGATGATCAGCCCACCGATGGCGCTTATGTAGTGCTGGAGGGAGAGGCAGGCCTGTACCTGCCACAGGAAGATGGACCCGATCAGTTGATCACCACCGTGGGGCCGGGCGCATTGGTGGGTGAACTTGGTCTGATCCGCAAAGAACCACGCGCGCTGAGCATGGTGGCCGAAACACAACTATCCTGCCTTAGGATCGGTGAGGAAGAATTCCTGGCCGTTGTGGAAAACGATGCGGCAACCGCGTTCAAGCTGATGCAGGTGATCGCCGGTTACGTGTCCAATTAGGCGTGATCAGCTGGCAGGCTCGCAGAACAGCTCGTACAGCAGACCGATCATCTGCGCTGCATTTCCATCGCTTAGCGAATAATAGATCGTTTTGCCATCTCTTCGGGTGGTGACAAATCCTTCCTCCCGCAGACGGGCCAACATTTGGCTGACGGCGGCTTGTCGTAATTGCAGCAAATCCTCAAGCTGGCCTACCGATTTCTCGCCATTCCCAAGGTGGCACAGGATCATCAGGCGCCCTTCATGCGCCAGTGTCTTGAGAAATGCAGCCGCGCGGGCTGCATTTTCTTTCATTTCTGATGGTGTGTCCGAGGTGTGTGCCTGAGGTTCGGTTTCTAGGAGTGTCACGTTTTGACCGTTGTGCCGTTAATCTTGGGTCAATATGCCTCAAACCCGTCTGCGTTGTCACCCCTCGGTTGCAGGGGCACCGCCCTGAAAAGCATTGCCATTAACGTAATCGCAGGGCTCTTCCTGCATCTGCAAGTGCAAGCCGCGACCTTCATACGGGTGCGCGCGGGCCAGGTCTTCGTCGACATCGATCCCAAGTCCCGGCGCTGTCGGAGCGATCACGAAGCCGTCCTCTATCTGAATGGAACCTTTGATCAGCTGGTTGTGGAACGGTGTTTCAATGGTTTCCAGCAACAGCAGGTTCGGGATCGACGCGGCCAGGTGGATATTGGCGGCCCATTCGACCGGTCCTGCATAAAGATGTGGCGCCATCTGAGCATTGAATATCTCTGCTATAGCTGCGACTTTCTTCATCTCCCAGATTCCTCCGGCTCGCCCCAGCGCCGGTTGTAGGATTTCCGCAGCCCCGGCGCGCAGAACGGCTCCAAACTCGGCCTTGGTTGTCATGCGCTCTCCGGTGGCGATGGGGATACGGACGTTGCGGGCGACACGGGCCATGTCTTCGATCATATCAGGTGGCGTGGGTTCTTCGAACCATAGGGGCTGATATGGTTCCAGCGCCTGCCCCAGCCTAATGGCACCGGCCGTGTTGAACTGCCCGTGTGTGCCAAACAGCAGGTCGGCCTTGTCCCCTACGGCTTCGCGAATTGCCTTACAAAAGGCGACGGACATGGAAATGTCACTCATCGCGGGCATGTGGCCGCCACGGATTGTATAAGGGCCCGCCGGGTCGAATTTTACAGCGGTATAGCCGCGTCGCACCATTTCAGCGGCTGTTTCACCCGCTTGTTCGGGAGAGGTCCAGAAGTCGGTCAGATTGTGATGCGGCAAAGGGTAGAGGTAAGTGTAGGAGCGAATTCGCTCGTTCACCTTGCCGCCCAACAGGGCGTAAACCGGGCGGTCGCGATCCTTGCCCAGAATATCCCAACAGGCGATCTCCAACCCCGAGAATGCGCCCATCACCGTCAGGTCGGGGCGCTGCGTGAAGCCGCTGGAATAGGCACGGCGGAACATAAGCTCGATGTTTTCGGGGTTCTCGCCCAGCATGTGCCGTTCGAACACATCCCGGATGACGTGGCGCATCGCCTCAGGTCCGACGGACGAGGCATAGCATTCGCCCCAACCGGTTATGCCGGTGTCTGTCGTCAGTTTGACCAATATCCAGTATCGCCCCCCCCAACCCGGAGCGGGTGGGGCGGTGACGATGATGTCTAGATCCTGCAGTTTCATCTCAGTTCCTCCGAGCGGGGATCAGGTTCTGTCGAACAGGATCACGTTGCGCTTGGCAGATCCGGTTTTGGTATCGGCAATGGCCTCGTTGATCTGATCCAGCGACCAGCGGCCCGAGATCAGCTCGTCCAGCTTCAACCGACCCTGCTCGTAAAGGTCGATCATCCAGGGGATGTCCCGCTGAATAACCACATCACCCATTTTCGAGCCGACAACACCCTGGCCGAGGGCTGCCAGAACAACCGGTTCATAGCTGGCCATGCCGCCCGAATGCGGCATTCCGATCATGATGGCCTTACCGCCGCGGCCAAGATAACGCGGGGCCTGATCATAGGCGGCGATTGCGCCGACCGTAATCAGAACCGCATCGGCACCGCGTCCGCCAAGGGCTTTGAACGCTGCCTTCCAGGGTTCTTTCAGGCTGGCCAGCACGCCATGGGTCGCGCCGAACTCCTTCGCGATTTCCAGCTTTTCTTCAGTCATGTCCACGGCCACGATCCGCCGTGCACCCGCGATCCGTGCGCCCTGAATGGCGTTCAGGCCAACACCACCCGCACCGATAACAACGACATCCTGACCCGGGCGCAAATTGGCGGCGTTTACAGCAGCGCCGACCCCGGTGATCACCCCGCAAGACAGAAGGCTGGCCAGGTCTTTGGGCAGGCTTTCGGGTATCCTGACGATCTGCCGATGGCTCACCACAACTTTTTCGGCAAACGCGCCGCAGGCCATGGCCTGTTCCAGCGGACCGCCGTCAGCCGTTTTTAGCGGGCCTTTGACGGTGTCGTACGGTGTTTCGCAATTTGTCGGGTGCCCTCCGGCACAGGTGGGGCAGGACCCGCACGCGCGGATCAGCGTCACAACTACAGGTTCGCCAATCCTGAAGTCCCCGGCGGCCTCTCCAACTGAGGAGATCACACCTGCGGCTTCGTGTCCGTAAACGGCGGGCAGGAACCCTCCCCAGGCACCTTCGGCATAGGATATATCTGAATGGCAGATGGCCACTGCATCCAGCGTCACTTCGACTTCGCCCGTGCCGGGGGGCGCCAGCTGAACCTCTTCGATAACCAGGGGTTCGCCGAATGCCCGGCAGACTGCGGCTTTGATTGTTTGCATGTTTTCCCTCATTCCCGTTGGCCCCACGGTGGCGTGGGAAAGCGTTGATCGCAAGGCGGAAACCGTCATGTGTGTGTCGTTGTTAAGCCACGACAGGCGGGGACCGGCGAAACAAAACGAACCCGGCCAGCATCAGCGCCAGTGCCAGCAGGAACGGAGCACCCGGCAGGTACAGCGGTGTGTCGGGGCGAATGAACTGCGCAAATACGCTGGTCATGACCAGGGGCGAGATTACCATCGAAAGCGCGTGGAGCGCGGCGAGGACGCCCTGCAACTCTCCTTGCTGCGAATCTGGTGTCGCTTTGGACATCATTGCCTGAAGTGCTGGTGTGGTGATTGCCCCGATTGCGGTGATTGGGATGAACAAAAGCGCAATGAACCCGTTGGTCAGAAAGGCCAGAATTGCGAAACTAAGAATTTCAAAACCCATCCCGTAGATGATGGCACCCCTTTCGCCGCACAATCTGATTGCGGGGCGGATCAGACCGCCCTGCACAACGGCCATGCCGATCCCATAGACGCCCAGTGACAGGCCGATCATCTGAGGGGACCATCCGAACCGCTCGGTGGTGAAAAAGGACCAGATAGCGGGGTAGACGTAGATTGAGACCGAATACAGAAAGTAGACCCACAGCATAGGTCGGATACCGGGCAGTGCAGCAATGGCGCGCAGCGAATTCACCGGGTTGGCGCGGCGCAGGTTGAAGGCGCGCCGGGTCTTGTCGGTCACGGTTTCAGGCATCACGAAGCAGCCGATGGCAAAGATCAGTGCCACCAGACCTGCCGCAGCCCAAAACGGGGCACGGGTTCCATATTCGCTGAGCAACCCGCCGATCACTGGTCCGAACACAAATCCGACGCCAAATGCTGCCCCCAACAGGCCAAAGTTTGCGGCCTTGTCCTTGGGATCGGAAATATCCGCCATGAACGCGGCGGCGGTGGAATGCGTGGCTGCGGTAATGCCGCCGACGATACGACCGGCCAGCAACAGCCAGATACTGCCCGCCACTGCCATAACCATATAATCAAGCGCCATGACGAACAGCGACAGCAGCAGCACAGTTCTGCGGCCATAGGCGTCGGACAGGTTTCCAAGGATTGGACCAAAGATAAATTGCATCGCCGCAAAAGCGGTACTCAGCACTCCACCCCAGATCGCCGCATTGGCAAGCGAACTGCCCTGCACATCAACAATCAGTTGCGGCATGATCGGCATAACCAGACCAATGCCCATTGCGTCGATCATGACGATGCTGAGGATGAAGAGTGATGGCAGGCGCATGGAACTCGGGCAGGTGATCTGTTCGTGGCACCCTAGGCACAGTCACCGAATGTGGGAAGACAGAGTTTTGCGTGCAGTCCGCCGCATCACTCAAATTTGCTTGCCAATTCGCTCAGCAATCCGGCCAGCTCCTGTGGATGCGAGAAAAACGGAGAATGCGAACTGTCGATGGTTCGCCGCAGGTCCTTCGGGATAAACGCGCACATGTCCGCCTGATATTCCGCGGGGATCGTTCGGTCATCTGTGGTGCGGATATAGGCCTTGGGCACTTCGTTGAAATTCGTGCCGACCGGCAGTGGTGTTTCCTGGGGGCGAATGGCCTGTGGGCACAGGCGCGCATAGGCGTAAGGCAGGATATCGTCCGGGCAATCGTGGTAGAACAGCTTTGGGATGGCATCTACCGACACGGTGTAAGACAGCCCGTCAGACGATTTGTCAATCGCGTGGGCAATTGTCTGCTGCGGGCCGCGTCTGCGCATTTCTGCTAGCGAAAGGCCATCGTGAGGCACGTAGGCGCACAGAAAGATCAGGGCGCGCATGGCGTCCGGTCGAGCTTCGGCGGCGGCGCTGATCGGATACCCGCCCCACGAGTGACCCACGACAATCGTATCGGGCGTGCAGGCGTTCAGAACGGCATCGCGGCAATTTTCCAGCGTCACCTCGGACACCGGCGTTGGATCTGCACCATGGCTGGGCAAGTCGATGGCCCGGGCCGAATGTCCCAAAGCTTCCAGCGCGGGGATCAGGTCGCGCCAGCACCAGGCTCCGTGGCAGGAGCCGTGGACCAACAGGAAAGACGCCATCGCTGTTCTCCTTCAGATATGCCCGATATCGGTCAGAAACCGGGTCAGGATTGCTGCGTATTCTGCGGGTTTCTCGACGCAGGGCAAATGGCCAGCTCTGCGGATCAGTTCGAACCGCGATCCGGGGATGAGGTCGACAGTTTCGCGCACCAGATCGGGCGGGGTCGAGCCGTCCTCGCTTCCGGCGATGCCAAGCGTGGGAAGGCGCAGGCCGCTTGTGGGTGTATAGAAGTCGGTCCCGGCGACGGCAGCGCAACAGCCCAGATATCCGTCAAGCGGTTGGCTGATCATCATATCGCGCCATGGCAGGTGGTTTTGCGCTGCGCGGAAATCACGGGAAAACCAGCGTTCCATCGTGGCGTCTGCCACCGCTTCAATCCCGCCGCGACGCACAGCGTCGATCCGATCCTGCCAGACTGCGGGAGTGGCGATTTTGGCAGCGGTGTTCGACAGAACCTGCGCACGTATCTGATCCATACGTTTGACGGCCAGCCCCTGTGCGATCATCCCGCCAATGGACAGGCCGACAAAAACGCAGTCGCGAACCTTCAGGTGATCCAGCAGCGACTCGGCATCGCGGATCAGGGCGCCCATAGAATAAGGCGCCGGTGGAACCGAGGATTGCCCATGCCCGCGTTTGTCATACCGGATGATACGCAACCCTTTGGGCAGGTGCGGTAACACTGCGTCCCATATGTGCAGGTTTGTTCCCAATGAGTTGGCAAAAACCAGTGGCGCGCCGTCCGCCGCACCATCGACACGGTAATTCAGTTTCACGTCGCCCAGATCAGCGATCATCATGACTCAGGTCCTTGCAGCCCCGGCTTTCCGGGTGCAACTTGCACAGGTTTGGGATGCCTGTCAGGTCAGGAATTCCAACGCCCTGGCAAAAACATCCGGATCGACGTTACCACCCGATGTGACCACGATCACGTCGTCGCCCTCAATCTCGTCGCCCCGGAACAGGGCCGAGGCCAATGCGACTGCGCCGCCGGGCTCCAGCACGATCTTGAGGCGCAGGAAAGCAAGTGCCATGGCCCGCAGGGCCTCTTCTTCGGTCACCGAAATACCGGGCCCGCAAAGACGGTTTAGGATGGGAAAGGTGATGTCGCCGGGTTGCGGTGTCAGGATGGCATCGCAAATATTGCCTGATGCCGCGTTGTTGTTCTGAATCCGTCCCGTCGCCAGTGATCGTTTGACGTCATCGAACCCTTCCGGTTCGCACGGGCGTGCCCTTAGGTCGGGGGCGTGTTTTTCCAATGCCAGTGCAATGCCAGAGGTGAGGCCGCCACCACCACAACAGACCAGAACATCCGCCTGAGAAACTCCAAGTTCCGCGGCCTGTCTGGCGATTTCCAAGCCGGTAGTACCTTGCCCGGCAATCACCTGAGGTTCGTCATATGGCCGGATCAGAGTCAGCCCGCGTTCGGCGGCGATGGTCTCCCCGATCTCTTCACGGCTTTCGTTTGCACGGTCGTAAAGAACGACCTCACCTCCAAGCGCGCGGGTGTTTTCGATTTTCAGGTGTGGCGCGTCCGACGGCATGACAATGACCGAAGCAATACCGTGTTTCGCCGCCGCCATCGCAACGCCTTGTGCGTGATTGCCCGAAGAATATGCAATCACGCCGCGCTGGCGTGTGTCTTCGTCCAGCGCGGATATGGCAGACCAAGCTCCCCGAAACTTGAAGCTGCCCGTATGTTGCAGGCATTCCGGCTTGACCCAAATCCTGCGCCCGGCGATCGCGTCAAGAAATGGCGACGACAGAATTGGTGTCTCGCGGACATGTCCTTTAAGCCGTATGGCCGCGGCTTCGATCATTTCAAATGTGCTCATGCAGCGTTCTTCAATACCTTTTTGATGACATCCAGAGATTGCGGCTCATTCAAGAACGGAACATGCCCGCGATCCGGTACTTCGGCCGAGATCAGACCGGGATGCCGCCGGTGCATCTCAGCCAGTGTTTCTGCGCTCAGAACGTCAGAGTTTGCGCCCCTGATCGCGCCGCATGGAATGTCGCGCAGCGCTTCAAAAAACAACCAATAGTCGGGTATAGCACCGCTCGCGGCCTGTTCCAGAAGCGCCTTGCGCAGGGCCGGATCATAGCGCAGCGCCAGCCCGTCCCTTTGTTGTTCGTATTGAATTTCGGCCTGTTTGCGCCAGATCTCCAGCGGAACCCTGGGAAATTGCGGCTCCATCATATGTTTCAGGGCGGCAGCAGCTTCGTCATGGGTTTTCGCGGTGGGTTGCGCGCCCACATAGGCCATGATCTTGGCGATGCCTGACGTCTCGATGACGGGCCCCACATCGTTTAGGATCACACCGACCAAACGTTCGGGGTGGCTTGCTGCCAGTGCCATGGCAATCAGCCCGCCCCGCGAGGTGCCCAGAATGACCGCTTTTTCGATGCCCAGAAAATCCAGCAGTTCAATCGCGTCATGGGATTCACGAAAGATGTTGTAGTTCATGAAATCGGGATCGTAGTCCGAGCGGCCGCGCCCCCTGTAATCCATCGCAATCATGCGCAGTTCAGTGGCATGTGGTGCGAAATACGAAAAATCCCGGCTGTTCCTAGTCAATCCGGCCAGACACAAAAGCGGCGTGCCCGATCCATGGTCTTCGAAATAGATGCGCTTGCCGTCCGAAGTCGTAAAGTCTGACATCAAAGACCAGCCAGCTTGGGAATGGTGGTCAAATCAGACAGAACATGCGCTGGCGTCCACGGCAGCCGGTCCATTGGTTCCCCGATCCGATTGACCCAGACGGTGACAAAACCATAACCGCTGGCCCCCGCGGCATCCCAGCCGTTTGAACTGACGAACAAGACTTCGTCGCGGGCGCAGTCAAACCTGTTCTGAACCAGATCATAGACACGGGAATGGGGCTTGAAGACCCCAACGCTTTCGACCGACAGCACGTCATCCAGCACATCGCCGATCCCGGCGGACTGAACAGCACCGTCCAGCATGGGCGGTGATCCGTTGGACAGAATGGCAGTCTGCATCCCGCCATCCTTGAGGGTTTTCAACATGGCAGGAACTTCGGGATAGGCCTGCAACTCCCAATAAAGATCCAGCAAGCGTTGGCGCAGTTCAGGGTTGCCCTGCAGGCCTGCAGCTTCCAGCGCCCAGTCCAGCCCGTCCTGCGTGACATCCCAGAAGTCCGCATGCGCATCAGCCACTGCACGCAGCCACGTGTATTGCAATTGCTTCAGGCGCCAATGTCCCGCGACCTCGGGCCATTTGTCTTTCAGTGCTTCGAATCCAGGTTCGCTTGCCGCCTGCCGGGCGGCGGCCGCAACATCAAACAGTGTTCCGTAGGCGTCGAACACGCAGGTCGTGACTGCCATATGACCCTCCTTTGATTGCGCGCAGGTTGGCACAACACGGAATGGGGGGAAAGGGCCAAGGGTTTACAACTTTGTGTCAATCTCTAGGGTTGGCCGCTTAACCCCTAAAACGGCCGGAGGCCACTATGACCGAAATCAAGCAAGGCGACACGGTTCGCATCCATTACACAGGGACATTGCTGGATGGCAAAGTCTTTGACAGCTCGGATGGGCGCGATCCGTTGGAGTTCGTGGTTGGATCGGGTCAGATTATTCCCGGTCTGGACAGTGCCATGCCCGGTTTGTCCGCAGGTGACAAGAAACGGGTCGAGATTGCCTGTACCGACGCCTACGGCCCGATCAATCCTGCGATGCGTCAGGAAATCCCCCGTGAGGGTATTCCCGAGGATATTCCGCTAGATCCGGGCACTCAACTGCAGATGCAGACACCTGACGGTCAGGCCGTACCAGTGACAGTTGTGGACGCCAACGAAGCGACTGTAACTCTGGATGGGAATCATCCGTTGGCCGGACAGGATCTGGTGTTTGAGATTGAAGTCATCTCGATCAATTGAGACTTAGTTCGGGTTGGAAATCCTGCACGGACTTCAGCCGATCAAAGCTTCAACAGCTGCACGTACCTGTGGCTGGGTGAAAAAGACAAACACCAGCAGCAATGAAGTCAGCGCGAGCAGCAGCACTCTGGCCCGCTGGCTGAGGAAACCGGACTTCTTCCGGCTTTGCACTGACCGTGCGTTGTTTGCAATGATTTGATCTAGCTTGCTCATATCGAAGTCCTGCCGCCCAAAGATGGTGAAATCTTGGCGGCGGCAGGGAAAGATATGGTCACATGAAATCGGGTTGTGGCATGCCCAGAACGTGGAAACCACCGTCAACGCGGATGATTTCACCAGACGTGCAGGCACCCGCATCAGATGTCAGGTAAACTGCGGTCCCGCCAACAGCTTCCAGTGTGGCATTCGAACGCATCGGCGCATTCTGATCACAGAACTTGTATGTCCTGCGCGCTCCGCCAATGGCCGCACCGGCAAGGGTTTTCATCGGCCCAGGTGAGATTGCGTTCACGCGGATACCATCCGGGCCAAGGTCATTGGCCAGATAACGGGTCGCCGATTCCAGCGCAGCCTTGGCAACACCCATGACGTTGTAGTTCGGTACAACCCGGTTTGATCCCTGATAGGTCAGCGTCAGCAGCGAACCCCCTTTGTCCTTCATCATCGGATAGGCGCGGCGCGCCACCTCGATGAAAGAATAGGCCGACACGTCCATGGAGTGTTTGAAGTTCGCCCGCGTGGTATTCAGAAACCGGCCTGTCAGCTCGGACTTATCCGAATACGCAATGGCATGAACAACAAAGTCGATGGTGGGCCAACGCTGAGCCAGCTCACCAAAGGCGCGATCCAGTGACTCGTCGTCGGTCACATCGGCATCCACCATGAAATCACTGCCCAAGCTTTGAGCGAGAGGTTCCAACCGCTTGCCGAACGCTTCGCCCTGATAGGTGAAGGCCAGTTCTGCGCCTGCCTCGTGCATGGCCTTGGCAATGCCCCACGCGATTGAGCGGTCATTGGCCACGCCCATGATCAGGCCGCGTTTACCTTTGAGAAGATCCGACATCACTTTCACCCGTTATACTTAGACAGAATCATGGACCCGTTAGTGCCGCCAAAGCCGAAGCTGTTGGTCATGACACTGTCCAGTCCTGCGTTTTCAACCACTTCAGTTGCAATTTCACCGGGCAAGATGCCTTGGGCGAGTGTGTCGACATTGATCGACGGCGTAATGAAATCATTGTCCAGCATGAGTAAGCAGAAGATCGCCTCAAGCGCTCCTGCCGCGCCTTGCGCGTGGCCAGTCATTGATTTGGTCGAGGAAATCGGCGGTACATTGCCTTCACCGAAGATGCGGCGCACAGCCTCTACTTCGCCCACGTCACCGACAGGGGTCGAGGTTCCATGTGCATTGATATAGCCGACCTTGCGACCTTCGGGCAGTGTGTCCAGCGCCAGCCGCATCGCGCGCTCGCCGCCTTCACCTGAAGGGGCCACCATATCGTGGCCATCCGAGGTGGCAGCATAGCCGGTGACTTCGGCATATATCTTTGCACCGCGGGCCAGAGCGTGCTCCAACTCTTCCAGAACGAGGATGCCGCCGCCACCGGAAATCACAAACCCGTCACGGTTTTCGTCAAACGCGCGCGAGGCTTTCTCGGGCGTGTCATTGTATTTCGACGACATCGCGCCCATCGCATCGAACAGACACGAAAGCGTCCAGTCCAGTTCTTCGCCGCCGCCAGCAAACATGACGTCCTGTTTGCCCAGCATGATCTGTTCGGCCGCGTTGCCGATGCAATGCAGCGAGGTCGAGCAGGCCGAGGTGATCGAATAGTTGATACCCTTGATCTTGAACGCGGTCGCCAGGTTTGCCGAGATTGTCGAGCACATACATTTTGGCACGGCGAACGGCCCTATCCGTTTGGTTGCACCGGTGCTCAGAACCGTCTGATGAGCGGTCAGCATCGCGCTTGTCGACGGGCCGCCGGATCCGGCCACCAAACCTGTACGCGGGTTGACGACCTGGTCCTCGGTCAGACCGGAATCTGCAATGGCCTGAGACATGGCGATATGAGCGTAAGCCGCGCCCGGACCCATGAAGCGCAGGGTGCGTTTGTCTACGTGTTCAGCCACGTCAATCTTGAGCGTTCCCGCGATCTGACTGCGAAACCCGTGTTCTGCCATCTGTTCGCTGGCTTCGATCCCGGATTTACCTGCTTTGAGCGAGGCCAGAACCTCTTGGGCATTATTCCCGATCGAAGACACTACCCCCAGACCGGTGACGACTACTCGACGCATGTGCGCACTCCTTATTTCGGGTCGGTCAGGCTCAGGCCTCGGACAGAACGACCTTCATATCTTTGACATCATAGATCATCTCGCCATCGGCTTCGACGATTCCATCTGCCACACCCATGGTCAGGCGACGTGTCTGAATCGCTTTTTTGAAATCGATTTTATACGTTAGCATCTTGCGGTCGGGACGAACCATACCGGTCAGTTTCACTTCGCCCACGCCAACGGCCATGCCGCGCCCTTGCCATCCACGCCAACCCAGGTTGAAACCGGTCAGCTGCCATAGACCGTCAAGGCCCAGGCAACCCGGCATAATCGGGTTGCCTGGAAAATGGCAGTCAAAGAACCAAAGGTCAGGGGTGATATCGAACTCGGCCAGCACATGGCCTTTGCCGTGCAGGCCACCATCATCCGAGATGTCGGTGATCCGGTGCATCATCAGCATTGGCGGGGCGGGCAATTGTGCATTGCCGGGGCCAAATAATTCGCCGCGGGCGCATTTCAGCAGATCGTCTTTGTCAAAACTGCTCGGGAACTGGGCCATTCTTGCCGCCTCTCCTGCCGTGGGTCCGTTCGTAATATCTGGCCTCGTCTAGCACCCGTTTGCAAGGTCCTGCAAGAGCAGCGGCCACATCATGTTGTGTATACCGCGTTCTTTGCGAATGAATTTCATTTGAAATTGCCAACCATGCGCTCCTATATATAATGGAAGTCACTATGGGTATTGGATCAATGACACCGCAGAGCGGCGATATAGCTACGGGTTGGCTGGTGAACGCTGGCCTGCGTCCGACACGTCAGCGTGTGGCGTTGGCCGAGCTATTGGTGGGCGATGGCCGCCATCGTCACGTTACCGCCGAGAGCCTGTTTGAATCTGCCAAGGCGAATGGTGACGCTGTATCACTGGCGACGGTTTACAATACCCTGCGTGCGTTTTGCGACGCCGGCGTTCTGCAGGAAATCACTGTGGACGGGTCAAAAAGCTATTTCGACACGAACACGCATGATCACCCTCATTTTTATTGGGAAGACGAGGCACGCCTGAGTGATGCGCCATCGGACCAATTGGTGATCCAGCGCCTGCCCGAAGCGCCCGAAGGGGTCGAGATTGCCTCGGTTGACGTTGTCATTCGCCTGCGCAAAAAGTAGCGCCAAGACCACCTTTCAAACTCGCCAATAACAAACGTTCAACCTGATCAATGGTTGCGTCAGCGGGCCCTGTTCCGTGGCGCGCAAGAACAACGGATTCAGTTGCGTCCTGATTGCTGATCGGAACACTGACAAGACGTTTATTGTCATAACTGACCGGGCTGAGCGGGCTGGTATAGCTGATCCCGATCCCTTCGCCATGGGCGGCAAGACTGCGCTGGATCTCAATCGACGCCGCCCTATGCGCGACAGTCGGGTGCAGACCGTTGCGCCGGAAGAGACTGAGGATGTGTTGTGCCGACCAGCCTTCTGTTGACAGGATCAACGGGTGAGCAGCCAAGTCAGCCAGTGAGACCGTGCCTGCTGTCGCCAATAGATGATCCGGGGGCATAAGGGCCTTTGGCCGACTGTCGAACAGTTTTGCTCGTGTGAACCCCGCATCCATTGTCAGCTCGTAAGTGATGGCAATATCGATCTGGCCATCAATCAATCTGTTCAGCAGCCCTTCAAAGGACGCAGCAAAGTAAGTGATAGCGATGTTTGGAAAAGCATCGCGCAAATGGTGCAGGGCGGGTGCCAGCAGGAAGGGGGCGAGGTCCGTAAAACACCCCAGTCTTAGACGTGTCGTGCCCGGCGACGGTGTTTCTGATGACTCGATTTGGGCTGCGTCTTTCAGAAGGGTCTCGGCCTGATCGATGAATTTTCTCCCCTGAGGCGTCAGCGCCATGGCCGAGCCTCGGCGGCGGATAAACAGCGGGTGTCCCAAATGTGCTTCGACACGCGTCAGGGCTGTGGACAGGGCCGGTTGCGATACATTCAGGTATTGTGCGGCTGCGGACAGGCTGCCGTGGCGCCCGACCGCGCAAACATATTCGTACTGACGCAGTGAAATGTATAACATAAAGTTAATTATAACTTCGAAAGATATGATTTGAACAGAACACTCCTTCAACGCAAAAGATTGGAAAACGAATGGAGACCCGGATGCCTCACCCGCTTGTAACTCAAGAGATGATCACAACGTATCAGGATGATGGCGTCGTTCTGATCAAAGGGCTGTTTGCAGATTATGTGGATCAACTGCGCGACGGCATTGCCGCGAATATGGCAGAGCCTGGCCTGTATGCATCAGAAAACAAGAAAGAGGGTCAAACGGGTCTGTTCTTTGACGATTATTGCAACTGGACCCGCATCCCGCAGTTCCGCGAGGTGATCGAAAACTCGCCCGCGGCCGAGGTCGCAGCGGACCTGATGCAGTCGAAAAGTGTTCAGGTGTTTCACGACCACGTATTGGTAAAAGAGCCCGGGACATCCATGGCCACGCCCTGGCATCAGGATGGCCCATATTACTTCGTTGAGGGTCAGCAAACCATCAGCTTCTGGTCTCCGCTGGATCCGGTCAGGCAGGCGACGTTGCGCTGTGTCGCGGGCTCTCACCGGTGGGAGAAAGAGGTGCTGCCAACCCGCTGGGTTTCTGAGGAAGGTTTTTTCCCGGATGAAGGCCAGTACATCCCTGTGCCGGACCCGGATGCCGAGGGCATGAAGGTCGTCGAATTCGAAATGGACCCCGGTGACGCCGTTGCCTTCAATTATCGCACCCTTCACGGTGCGCGAGGAAACCACTCGGACAGCCGTCGCCGCGCCTTTTCTCTGCGGCTGGTCGGCGATGACGCAAGGTATGTAGAGCGTCCAGGCAGAACCTCTCCACCGTTTCCCGGCCATGACATGACGCCGGGGCAGCGTCTGCGAGAAGACTGGTTTCCGGTCCTGTTTCAGCGCTGAGGCGCTTCAGAACCATTGGCCTGATTCGATCAGGCCCAGATCCAGCAGCTGCCGCGAGTGCCATTCAAAAGGCACGGAGTTGCGCCAGCTAAAACTTGGAATGTCAAAAGTCGACCCGGCATTTGTTTTGAGCGCCTTCGCGGCGCGGAAGGAACAGATAGCCGCGGTCACGTTGTGATGCCATGGGCAGGAATAGGTATTGTATTCCGGCTCATTGAACGTGTGGTCGGATTTCAGGATCAGGCCCTTTTGCGCCTTGAACAGGGCGATGCGGTCGATGCGACGGCGTTCATAGGGAATGTGATCCTCGAACCGCCAGCGCAAGCCACCTGACAGGTCCACCTGACGGTCCAGTGGTTGGCCATCAGGGTCGTGGCGTGATTGGGCATAGTAACCCGTTTTGTCGAACAAAGCCTGTTCGGGGGCGACACCGTTGGGAAAAGCGGTCAGGTCCTCGGCATAAAGGTCGATGACGTAGCTCAGCATCGCATTGCGGCGTTCTTCGCTGTGAAAGGCCAGCATTTCGCCAATGCTGCGCGTTTCGCAAAACGGAAAGAACAGGTATTCGGCGTTATAGCAGTAATACATCCAGATGCCGGGTGCGGCCTGAATTATTCTGTTCAGGGTATCGAAAACCACCGTTCGGGGAACGCATTTCAAGGTGACCCGATGCACTCGGTCGGTCAACGCGGGCTCTAGTCGGAACTCCTGAGGCATGAAGGCGATAACGGATTTGAACCCTAGCTTCAGATGGTGATGCAGAGTGCTTTCCAACTCGACCTCGTCCTCGGCAAAGACCATCGCAACGGGGCCTTGCGCCATTGCGGGCTGCCCGGCTTTCAGGAAATGGTCGAGGGAATCGTATTGCATCGGCTGTTTTCGGTTTTGTCTTGCTGGAAAGTTCCGCCAAATTCGGGTAATTGCGCCCGCATTGCAAGCGGCGTTCGAAGCAGATAGACGACGCCGGTCCAGCGAATGCAAAGGCCCGTCTCATGTCCGAACCGAAGAAGCTGTTTATCAAGACCTATGGCTGTCAGATGAATGTCTATGACAGCGAACGCATGTCCGAGGCGCTGGGCGGGCAGGGTTATGTTGAAACCCAGACCCCCGAAGATGCGGATATGATCCTGCTGAACACCTGCCACATCCGCGAGAAAGCGGCAGAGAAAGTGTATTCCGAACTGGGGCGCTTCAAGGGTCTGAAGGCCGAGAAGCCTGATTTGAAAATCGGCGTGGCGGGCTGTGTCGCTCAGGCTGAAGGCGAAGAGATCATGCGCCGCCAGCCGCTGGTTGATCTGGTGGTCGGTCCGCAAAGCTATCACCGCCTGCCCGAGATGGAGGCAAAGACCCGAGCGGGCGAAAAGGCGCTGGACACGGATTTCCCCGAAGAGGACAAGTTCGAAAAACTGAAAAACCGCCCCAAGGCCAAGCGCGGCCCGACGGCGTTTCTGACTGTTCAGGAGGGCTGTGATAAATTCTGCGCCTTCTGCGTGGTTCCTTATACGCGCGGTGCTGAAGTCAGCCGTCCAGCGGATCGCATCATCCGCGAAGCCAATGATCTGGTCGAGCGCGGGGTGCGCGAGATCACGTTGCTGGGCCAAAACGTCAACGCCTATCACGGTGCCGGGGCAAATGGTGACATGACACTTGCCGGCTTGATCTGGGAATTGAACAAGGTCGACGGGCTGGAACGCATCCGCTTTACGACCTCGCACCCGAACGACATGGCCGACGACCTGATCGAGGCGCATGGCACCTGTGACAAGCTGATGCCCTATCTACACTTGCCGGTTCAGTCGGGTTCGGACCGTATCCTCAAGCGGATGAACCGCAGCCATACGGCGGAAAGCTATCTGCGGCTGGTCGAACGCATTCGCGCGGCGCGGCCTGATATCGTGATGTCGGGAGACTTCATCGTTGGTTTCCCCGAAGAAACCGAAGATGATTTTCAGGCCACGATGGATTTGGTCGAAGAGGTCAAATACGGCTACGCCTATTCCTTCAAATACTCCACACGTCCGGGAACCCCAGCGGCTGAACGAGCCCAGGTTGATCCGGCAGTGTCAGATGAACGGTTGCAGCGGCTTCAGGCCTTGATCACGCGTCATCAGCGGGAAATTCAGGACGGTATGGTTGGACGCACAGTCCGCGTTCTTTTCGAGAAACCGGGTCGCCTGCCCGAACAGATGGTTGGAAAGTCCGAATACCTGCATTCGGTGCACGTAAAAGGACCAGAGATCGCCACGGGTGACTTGAGAGAGGTCCGGATCACTGCGTCGGGGGCGAATTCTCTGGCCGGTGAGTTGCTGTAGATCGGTGTTTACACCTCCCGGACACCATAGTTGGTGTTTATTTCCAAAATTTACCCTTGATTTATTGCTTGGAACTATGCTCCGAGAGGAGCCATGGTTTTCGGGGCGCAAGGATTTGCGCCTGCAAATCGGCAATATGCCGGTCCCGGAAAACGGGATGAGGGAGGTACGAGTGACGACTTTCAATAGCTTTACGAGCCTGAGCAGGTTGAAAACGCTGACACTAACTGCCGCTGTTACACTGATTGCCAGCGCATCCATTGCCGGTGATTTGAAAGGTGAGATAAGCGATCCGGAAGTGGTCAGCCCGAAAAGATTCAGCAGCGATGTCAGTGCTTTTTATCTGGGGCTTACTGGTGGTTATGGCGCTGGTGGGGACGATCGATTTGGCCTGACAACACCCGGCGGACAGTTTGATATCGGTGATCAGGATTTGTCGGGAGCATACGGGGGGGTCCGGGGCGGCTGGCGTGGCATTTTACCTGCAAGGGAAGGGCGCGACTATGTCTACGGCTTCGAAATCGGGTATGAATTCGGATCTCTTGACGACACTGTCAGCAGGCGGATCGGCAGCGTCAATGTGCAGGGCGGAACAAAGATATCGGATGTTCTGGCAGTCCGATTTCGCAATGGTCTGACGAACCGCAGCGGACGAATTCTGTATTTTTTTAGCGTCGGATATCTGTGGGGCGATGTGGAAACAACCAACAGTATTGCATCGGCCACCTCGGTTCAGAATTTCCCGGTGTCAGATCGGCGGAACGGCTATTCGGCAAGCATAGGGGCCGAGCATAAGTTGTCCGACAATTGGTCGATTACGGGCGAATATGAATATGTCCAGTTCCAATCAAAAGACATCCAGTTCAGTTCTGGCTTCTCCACAAAGTCCACACCAAAATACAGCGGATTAAGATTCGGGCTGAATTACACCTTCTGATGTTCATCCAATCGGCAACCAATCACCGTTAAATCGGCTGTTATGACATCTCAGCATTTATTTTTTAAACTGTGGCTTGCGCCTACCAAGATTTGTTGTCTACGCTCGGGGTGAACAGCCAAGACAGGAGAGCGGATTGGCCATCGGTGCCCTGACCCCACCGCAAGATGAAATGCCCCAACACGAGGCGTTCGTAGAATTTCCCGACAACCGATTGCTGATTGACCTGTGCGGTGAATATGACCGCAATCTGGCTGAGATCGAAACCAAGCTTTCGGTCCAGATTGTACGCCGCGGCAATCAGCTTGTTGTGATGGGCGATGAAGATGCTCAGAAACAGGCGGTTGAAGTGCTTCAATCGCTTTACACTCGGCTTGAAGGTGGGCGCGAGGTTGAGGCAGCAGACGTCGATCGCGAGTTGCGGATGGGTGTTTCGGAACAGGGAACCGGTAGCCGCGATGGCGATCAGCTTGAGATGTTCAAGGGCGGTTCGGTCGAGATCAAAACCCGCAAGAAGTTGGTTGAACCGCGCACCGACGCCCAGAAAGCCTATGTCCAGTCACTGTTCAAGAATGAGCTGGCCTTTGGAATTGGTCCGGCGGGGACGGGTAAGACCTATCTGGCGGTGGCGGTCGGGGTTTCGATGTTCATCGGCGGGCATGTGGACCGAATCATCCTGAGCCGTCCGGCGGTCGAGGCGGGCGAAAAACTGGGCTATCTGCCGGGTGACATGAAGGACAAGGTCGACCCTTACATGCAGCCGCTTTATGACGCGCTGAACGATTTTCTGCCCGGAAAACAGTTGGCCAAGCTGATCGAAGAAAAACGAATCGAAATCGCTCCGCTGGCCTTTATGCGCGGTCGTACGCTGGCCAACGCATTTGTGGTTCTGGATGAAGCGCAAAACGCCACCACGATGCAGATGAAGATGTTCCTGACCCGTCTGGGCGAAGGAAGCCGCATGGTCATAACTGGCGACCGGTCACAGGTCGATTTGCCGCGTGGCGTTCAATCGGGCTTGGCGGATGCTGAGAGGTTGTTGAAAACAATCCCGAATATCAGCTTCAACTACTTCACCTCGAAAGACGTGGTGCGTCACCCGCTTGTCGCTGCGATCATCGAGGCGTATGAGGCCGATGCGGGCCGTGAAACCACGTGAACACATAGCCCGCTAACGAGGCTGTTGCGCGGTAAGATGACCCTGGAACTCATTTTCGAAGACGAAAGGTGGCAAGATCTTGAGGTCTTGTCACAAAAGGCGATTAACGCCGTTCTGACCCATTGCGGATTGGCCCCGGAGCAGTGCGAAGTCAGTATTCTGGGGTGCAACGATGCGCGGATTTCAGAACTGAACGCTGAATTTCGCGGTAAACCGACGCCCACCAATGTGCTGAGCTGGCCTGCGGAAGACCTAGCTCCGGATGAGCCAGGGCAATCACCACGCCTGCCAGAGCCGGATTTTACCGGCGAGATTGTTCTGGGCGATATTGCGATTTCCTATGACACCTGTGCCCGCGAGGCGGCCGAGGCCAACAAGGCAATGAGTGACCATGTGACCCATTTGCTTGTTCACGGAACGTTGCATTTGCTGGGTTATGATCACATTCGTGACCCCGATGCCACCTTGATGGAAGGGATTGAGGTCAAGATACTTGGCAAATTGGGTATTGATGACCCATATAAGGTATAATGTGGGTTCAAGACCCGATCAGTTGGAACAAGGTAATGGGCGATATAGAAGGCAGTTCTAGGGCGGCGCAAAGCGCGCAACCTCAGGACAGCAGTACTGAAACGGAAGAGAAAACCGGTCTGTTTTCTCGAATCCTCGAAGTGTTTTCGAGCGATGATACTCAACCGGACCAGACGGTGAACGGACAAAACGCGGCTGTGGCGCAGCCACGCGGGATGATTAACCTGCGCCGGATGCGCGTTGAGGATGTTGCCATCCCTACCGCTGAAATCGTCTCGGTACCTTCAACGATCACAAAAGATGAACTGGCGGATGTTTTCCGGAGCAGTGGTATGTCAAGGATTCCTGTCTATGAGGGAACCTTGGATACACCGCTTGGTTTTGTTCATCTCAAGGATTTTGCCCTGACCCACGGTTTCAACGGTGGCGGCAAAGAGTTTGATCTGACCTCGATGCTGCGGACGCTATTGTTCGTGCCGCCATCCATGCCAATCGGCGTCTTGTTGACCAAGATGCAAACCGAGCGGCGTCACATGGCATTGGTGATTGATGAATATGGCGGCGTTGATGGACTGCTCACGATCGAAGACCTGATCGAGCAGGTCGTCGGCGAAATCGCTGACGAGCACGATGCGGATGAAGACCAGCTTTGGGTGCAGGAAAAGCCCGGATGTTATGTGGTGCAGGCGCGTGTGCCGCTCGAAGATTTCGAGGCTGAGATTGGCCGGTCTCTGACCAGTCATGAAGACGTCGACGAAGAGGAAATCGATACTCTGGGCGGGCTTGTGTTTATGCTCTCCGGCCGCGTTCCGGCGCGGGGTGAAGTTGTCATTCATCCAGAAGGTCCGGAATTCGAAGTGATCGAAGCCGATCCACGCCGTATCAAACGGCTGCGCGTCATGCTGCCGGACGTTGCTGCATGACCCCAGTACGGGGCTGGCCATTATCATTGAGATTGTTGGTCGCTGCCGCCCTTGGCGGTGTAGGCGCGTTTGGTCAGGCGCCTCATCTGTATTGGGGCGCAACCGTTTTGGCTCTGGTCCTGATTGTGCCGATCTTCCTTGCCAGCGAAACCCGAGGCCGGGCGGCATGGGTCGGCTGGGCCTTCGCGACCGGCTATTTTGCCCATGCCCTTGGCTGGATCATTGAGCCGTTTCAGGTAGATGCTGAACGCCATGCCTGGATGGCCCCGTTTGCGTTGGTGTTCTTAGCGGGCGGACTGGCCTTGTTCTGGGCCTCTGCATTCGGCCTGTCGCGCAGAATTGGTGCCACGCCAGTTCGTCAGGGCATATTACTGGTTGCAGTTTTGTCCCTGGCCGAAGTGGCGCGGGGATATGTGTTGACCGGCTTTCCATGGGCTGGGGTCGCGCAAATCTGGGTGGACACGCCAGTGGCGCAGATGCTGTCTCTGGTCGGGCCGTATGGGTTGAATGCGCTGACCTTTGCCGCAACATTCCCAATTGGCGCGGCATTGGTGCAGGACAAACCCTTGGACGGTTTGGCGCGGACCCTGAGTTTAACCGGCGTTATGGCAGCGATGGCGATTGCCTACGGGTCGACGCGACCCGTCGTTCAGGGTGGTTCGCATCTGGTTCGCGTGATTCAGCCGAATGCCCCTCAGCATCAAAAATGGGATCCGGCATATGCGCCTTTGTTTTTTGCGCGTCAGGTTGAGTATACTGCAGCCTCTCCTAGACCTGACCTGATTGTTTGGCCCGAGACCGCAGTTCCCGCATGGTTGGGCAGCGCACAACCGTTTCTGTCGACTATTGCGGATGCCGCGCAGGGTGCGCCGGTGATACTGGGGATTCAGCGCGCAGAAGGTCCGAGGATTTTCAACTCGCTGATCTATCTGGATGAAACCGGGCGTCTGGCAGGGGTGTATGACAAACACCATCTGGCGCCATTCGGCGAATATGTCCCCTTGGGTGATCTGATGGGGCGTTTCGGGATCAGTGGTCTGGCAACTACAACCGGGCACGGGTTCAGCGCGGGGCCGGGCCCTGCCGTGTTGGACCTCGGCAAGCAGGGAAAGGCGTTGCCACTGATTTGCTACGAAGCCGTCTTCCCGCAAGATGTGAACGGTGCGCCGGGTCGGGCTGATTTCTTGCTGCAAATCACAAATGACGCCTGGTTTGGAACACGGTCGGGACCGTTTCAACACCTGGTACAAGCCCGGATGAGGGCAATTGAGCAGGGCTTGCCGATGATCCGTTCGGCCAATACCGGTGTATCGGCCATGATTGACCCATTGGGTCGTTTGACTGCGTCGTTGGCTCTGGGTGAGGCTGGATATGTGGACGCCGTGCTGCCGCAACCACACCGTCGCACGGCTTATGCACGTATCGGGGACAGTCCGATCGTTGTTGTCTTACTGTTTATTCTGGCGATGGCGCTGTTTGGTACCCGCGGCAACCGGGCAATTAGAGATTGACCCCAACTTTGGGCAAGCGTATGCGTCTGTGGTCTGTCACAACGGCTTCCTGGCGTGGCGGAGAAACCTTAATGGAGCACATTTATGTCCCGACAGAACTATACTTTTACTTCGGAATCCGTTTCTGAAGGGCATCCGGATAAGGTCTGTGACCGTATCTCAGATGCTGTCCTTGATGCATTTCTGAATGAAGAGCCTGAGGCGCGCGTGGCCTGCGAAACCTTTGCCACGACCAACCGCATCGTTATCGGTGGCGAAGTTGGTCTGTCGGACAAGGACAAACTGCACGACTACATGGGCCGCATCGAAGAGATCGCGCGCGAGTGCGTGAAAGATATCGGATATGAGCAGGACAAATTCCACCACGAAACCGTCGAGGTGACAAACCTTCTGCACGAACAATCCGCCCATATCGCGCAGGGCGTGGATGCCGCGGACAACAAGGACGAAGGCGCTGGCGACCAGGGCATCATGTTCGGCTTCGCGACAACCGAGACGCCTGCGCTTATGCCGGCACCGATCCAGTATTCGCACGCAATCCTGCGGCGTCTGGCCGAAGTGCGCAAGAACGGCACCGAGCCTGCACTGGGGCCGGATGCGAAATCTCAATTGTCGGTCGTTTATCAAAACGGCAAACCGGTCGGCGTCAGTTCGATCGTTCTGTCGACGCAGCATCTGGACGAGGCGCTGACGTCGGATGACATCCGCGCCATCGTTGAACCTTATATCCGTGAAACTCTGCCCGAAGGCTGGTTGTCGGCTGATACCGAATGGCACGTCAACCCGACCGGAAAATTCGTTATTGGCGGGCCGGATGGCGACGCTGGTCTGACCGGTCGTAAGATCATCGTGGATACCTATGGTGGCGCAGCCCCGCATGGTGGCGGCGCATTCTCGGGCAAAGACCCGACCAAGGTTGACCGTTCGGCGGCCTATGCCGCGCGCTATCTGGCGAAAAACGTTGTAGCCGCCGGTATGGCCGAGCGCTGCACCATTCAGTTGAGCTATGCCATTGGCGTATCGAAGCCGCTTTCGATCTATGCAGACACGCATGGCACGGGTCAGGTTGCAGATGCGGCGATCGAAAAAGCAGTTGGTGAGGTCATGGATCTGACACCCCGCGGCATTCGTCAGCACCTTCAGCTGAACAAGCCGATTTACCAGCGTACAGCGGCTTACGGTCACTTTGGCCGCGAACCGGATGCGGATGGCGGTTTTAGCTGGGAACGCACTGATCTGGTCGACGCGCTGAAATCCGCAGTTTGATCTGAAAAATCCAAAGCGCGCCTTCAGGGGCGCGCTTTTTTTGGGGCGGTGCACGGCCCTTGCAACGTACTCCACTGCGCAGTATGGCCACCGCCATGAGCACCGAGATCCCACAACGCCCGCGCAGAAACTTTTATGGCCGCTTCAAGGGCAAGACCCTGAAGCCCAGTCAAAAGACCTATCTGAACGAAGATCTGGCCGCCTTGTCGCCCGGCGCCGTGGACTGGGCCTCGAATCCCGAACGCAAGCCACTGGACCTGAACGATCTGTTCGGCGGCAAGCCGGTCTGGTTGGAAATTGGCTTCGGAGGTGGTGAGCATCTGGTGCACCAGGCGCAAAACAATCCTGACATTGGCATCATCGGGGCCGAGCCATACATCAACGGTGTTGCCATGCTGCTGGGCAGAATCCGTCAGGCAGGTGTTGAAAACCTTGCCGTGCACCCCGGCGATGTGCGCGATCTGTTCGACGTGCTGCCAGAGGCCAGCATTTCGCGCGCGTTCCTTCTCTATCCCGACCCATGGCCCAAAACGCGGCATCATCGCCGTCGATTTGTAACCCAGGAACATCTTGAACCGCTGGCGAAAGTGCTGAAACCCGGGGCGATCTTCCGGGTTGCAACTGACATTCCCGATTATGTGCGTCAGACCTTGGAAGAGGTTCCGCGCGCCGGGTTTGAATGGCTGGCCGAACGCCCTTCTGACTGGCGCGAGCCGTGGGGCGACTGGATCTCCACGCGATACGAACAGAAGGCGCTGCGCGAGGGTCGGACACCTCACTACCTAACCTTCCGACGCAAAGGCTGATTGCCGCTGGACCAACGGGCGTCAATTCGCTAATCGGCTTGAGCACTGATAGCGCAAAAGGAGCCCTCATGTCCGGACACGGCACGCCCATCCCGATGACCTCGCATCCCTGCGGCCCGCTGACCGGCACGGCCGAGGTGCCCGGCGACAAGTCGATTTCGCACCGGTCGCTGATCCTTGGTGCGATGGCCGTGGGTGAAACCAGGATTTCGGGTTTGCTGGAAGGCGAAGACGTACTGGATACCGCAAAGGCGATGCGTGCCTTCGGCGCTGAGGTCACAGAGCACGGAAACGGGGAATGGACAGTGCACGGCGTGGGTGTCGGTGGCTTCGCCGAACCGGGTCAGGTGATCGACTGTGGCAACTCGGGAACCGGTGTGCGGCTGATCATGGGGGCGATGGCGACCTCTCCGATCACGGCGACCTTTACCGGTGATGCCAGTCTGAACAAACGCCCCATGGCGCGGGTGACTGACCCTCTGGCCTTGTTTGGGGCACAATCGGTTGGGCGATCCGGCGGGCGCTTGCCGATGACCATCGTCGGCGCTGCGGACCCGACCCCTGTGCGATACGAAGTTCCTGTGCCGTCGGCGCAGGTGAAATCCGCCGTACTTTTGGCGGGTCTGAATGCCCCCGGAAAGACCGTTGTGATCGAGAAAGAGGCTACGCGTGACCATTCCGAACGGATGCTGGCTGGATTTGGTGCCGAAATCACGGTCGAGGATACCGACGAGGGCCGTGTTATCACTCTGACCGGTCGCCCGGAGCTGAAGCCACAGGTCATCGCTGTACCGCGCGATCCGTCCAGCGCGGCTTTTCCGGTGTGCGCGGCATTGATCACACCTGGATCGGATGTTTTGGTGCCGGGGATCGGTTTGAACCCCACACGCGCGGGCCTTTTTACAACCTTGCGCGAGATGGGCGCTGATCTGACCTATGAAAACGAACGCGAAGAAGGGGGCGAGCCGGTTGCCGATTTGCGCGCCAAGTACTCGCCCAACATGAAAGGCATCGACGTTCCTTCCGAGCGTGCCGCCTCGATGATTGATGAATACCCGGTTCTGTCTGTGGTGGCTGCAAATGCCACAGGCACAACGATGATGGGCGGCGTGAAAGAGCTGCGCGTGAAGGAAAGCGACCGGATTGACGCCATGGCCCGTGGCCTGCGCGCCAACGGGGTGACAGTCGCTGAAGGCGACGACTGGTGGTCGGTTGAAGGGCTGGGCATCGGCAACGTTCCGGGCGGCGGCACCTGCGAAAGCTTTCTGGATCACCGCATTGCCATGTCGTTCATGGTGATGGGTATGGGGGCGCAGAATCCCGTAAGCGTGGATGATGGTGGCCCGATTGCAACGTCGTTCCCGATCTTTGAACCACTGATGGCGTCGCTGGGCGCAAAGGTACAGCGCACGTGAGTTTCACGGTTGCCATTGACGGACCAGCGGCTGCGGGCAAGGGCACGATATCCAAGGCTGTGGCGGCGCATTTCGGCTTTGCCCATCTGGACACGGGCTTGCTGTATCGCGCTGTCGGAAGGCGGACCCTGGAAGGGGTTGACGCGCTTGAGGCCGCACAGGCCCTGACAGCGGAAGAACTTGAACAAGGCGACCTGCGCACCGCCGAGATTGCGCAGGCAGCTTCCAAAGTGGCGGTTCTTCCGGAAGTTCGTGCAGCCTTGGTCAATTTTCAGCGCGCTTTTTCCCGCAGGGCAGGTGGGGCCGTTCTGGACGGTCGTGATATCGGCACGGTGATTTGTCCGAATGCCGAAGTGAAGCTGTTTGTAACAGCCAGTGCTGAAGTGCGCGCCGAGCGACGCTTCCTGGAGCTAAGTGCAAAAGGCGCTGACGTAACCCGAGAACAGGTTCTGGCAGATGTCAGAGAACGGGATGCGCGAGATGCTGAGCGCAGCACCGCTCCGATGAAACCCGCTGAGGATGCCGTGCGGTTGGACACCACCGATTTGAGTATCGAGGCAGCGTTGGCCAAAGCCCTTGAGGTGATCAACGCAAAACTGCCCGCGACGCGTTAACGCCGCAGGCAAACGGGGCAGGTCTTACAGCTCGCCCACGGCGACGGTTTTGATATTCGCCCATTGGTCATCCGCCGTCTTTGCGGTGGCGACAACGTCCTTCAAAAAGGCTGCCCGGGTTTCCGCGTTCAGGAACAGAAACAGTTTTCCGTCTGCGACAAGGTATTGATCCGGGTCACCGTCAAACTTCTTGCCGACCGATACGCCGAATGAACAGAAGCCACCATGCTGCGGCAGGTATGCAGCAGGGTTTGCCTCGAACGCTTCACGGTTCGCGGCGGACGTGAAATAATAGGAGGCTCCGTCATAAGTTGACGAGTGAGTGGCGAAGCCTTCGACCGGGTTGCCATCATTGACCAATGCAACCAGATCAACGCCATGTGCGGCCAGTGGCGCACCAGCGGCTGAAATGCCGTTGGACACGTTGATTTCGTCAGCGGCAAAGGCCGGGGTGGACAGGGCAATTGCAGTCGCCATGGCGGCAAAGATGAGAGATTTCATAATATTTTCCTTTTGGTTCTGGTTTCGGGTCGACCTCTTTGTCGACCGATAAAGCTAAATTAGGGAAAGGATACGGAACGTTTAATCTCAGATACGTCACCAAATCTTGCAGATCGTACAAACAGTCGAATGGTTGGCGTTCACTCTCCAATTCTCCACCATCCATCCTGTGACGCAGGAAGCCGGGCGCCGCGTGACGCGCGAAAAGTTGAGACATATCACCTTTGCGTTGCATGCTGAGGCTTAGCCGCGTGGTTCGGTTCCCGGTACCAAGATTCTTTCGGGCAAGAACCTGCCGCGGACCATGCAGACTTTTTCAGTCAGAACCTGCTATCATTCAGGTTGCCATCTTGCATTGGGGATCAGCGCTAGGCAGGAGTTCCTGCGCGCGCTGCCGCGCACCATAGGCTTTGCACTTGCACCGGTTCAAGATTCAGCCTATACGCGCGCTGTCGATACAAGGGCGGTCAACGTCCGGATGACGTTTCTGAGCAGGGCCGGGTTAACTCGGCCCTTTGTGTTTGTTTGCTCGGGGCGCACCGGATCACGCCTGAAGACGTCATGAAACAAGACCGGCGGAGACAACCGCTCGGCCAGCAAAAACGTACTGTAAAGGAAATGAACGCCACATGGCTAACACATCCATGGAGGAATTCGAAGCCCTCCTGAACGAAAGCTTCGAAATGGACACGCCCGAAGAGGGTTCTGTTGTCAAAGGCAAGATCCTGGCGATTGAAGCCGGTCAAGCCATCATCGACGTCGGCTATAAAATGGAAGGTCGCGTTGATCTGAAAGAATTCGCAAATCCCGGCGAAGCCCCTGAAATCGCTGTCGGCGACGAGGTCGAAGTTTACCTGCGTGCCGCAGAAAACGCCCGTGGCGAAGCCGTCATCTCGCGCGAGATGGCCCGCCGCGAAGAGGCATGGGATCGTCTGGAAAAAGCATATGCCGACGACCAGCGTGTCGATGGTGCAATCTTTGGCCGCGTCAAAGGTGGCTTCACCGTCGATCTGGGTGGCGCAGTTGCATTCCTGCCTGGTTCGCAGGTTGACGTACGCCCCGTACGCGACGCAGGCCCGCTGATGGGTCTGAAGCAGCCGTTCCAGATTCTGAAAATGGACCGCCGCCGTGGCAACATCGTTGTGTCGCGTCGCGCAATCCTGGAAGAATCGCGTGCCGAACAGCGCGCCGAAGTCATCGGCAACCTGACCGAAGGTCAGAACGTCGAGGGCGTGGTCAAGAACATCACCGAATATGGTGCATTTGTTGACCTGGGCGGCGTTGATGGCCTGCTGCACGTCACTGACATGGCATGGCGCCGTGTAAACCACCCGTCTGAGATCCTGACGATCGGCGAAACCATCAAGGTTCAGGTCATCAAGATCAACAAAGACACTCACCGCATCAGCCTGGGCATGAAGCAGCTTCAGGAAGATCCGTGGGATCTGGTTGCCGCCAAGTACCCGCTGGGCTCGGTCCATCAGGGTCGCGTCACCAACATCACCGACTACGGCGCATTCGTCGAACTGGAAGCCGGTGTCGAAGGTCTGGTGCACGTGTCCGAGATGTCCTGGACCAAGAAAAACGTCCACCCCGGCAAGATCGTCTCGACCAGCCAGGAAGTCGACGTCATGGTTCTGGAAATCGACGGCGCCAAACGCCGCGTGTCTCTGGGCCTGAAACAGACTCAGCGCAACCCATGGGAAGTGTTTGCAGAAACACACCCCGAGGGCACCGAGGTCGAAGGCGAAGTCAAGAACATCACCGAATTTGGTTTGTTCATTGGCCTCGAGGGCGACATCGACGGCATGGTTCACCTGTCGGACCTGTCCTGGGACGAACGTGGCGAGGATGCAATCCAGAACTACCGCAAAGGCGACATGGTTTCGGCCGTTGTCTCGGAAGTGGATGTCGAAAAAGAACGTATCTCGCTGTCGATCAAAGCTCTGGGTGGTGACAAGTTCGCAGAAGCCGTTGGCGGCGTGAAGCGTGGCTCGGTCATCACTGTCGAAGTGACCGCAATCGAAGATGGCGGCATCGAGGTCGAGTACGAAGGCATGAAGTCGTTCATCCGCCGTTCCGATCTGTCGCGTGACCGTTCCGAACAGCGCCCCGAGCGTTTTTCGGTCGGTGACAAGGTTGATGTCCGCGTAACCAACGTTGACAGCAAGACCCGCCGTCTGGGCCTGTCGATCAAGGCACGCGAGATCGCAGAAGAGAAAGAAGCCGTGGAACAGTACGGTTCTTCCGACTCGGGCGCGTCGCTGGGCGACATTCTGGGTGCAGCGCTGAAGTCGGGCGACTAAGCCCGGGGCGCATCCCAAGTATGATTTACGGCCTCGCATGGAAGTGCGGGGCCGTTTTTGTTGCGAATCAACATGTTCCAAACACACTGCTAAAACTCGATAATGTTCGCGCTTGAAGTGTGTAAATCGGCCTGTCGGGCAAAATTTCGCGTGAGAATATGGCAAAATAAGGCCTCAACACGCAGAGTATCCGTTCCCCCGTTCTGGGTTTTTTCCTATACTGTCAAAACAGTAGACCTGTCACACCGGCTGCCTGGGAGGGTATCTCGAATGATCCGTTCAGAACTGATTCAGAAAATCGCTGACGAAAACCCGCATCTCTATCAGCGTGATGTCGAGCGGATTGTGAACACCGTGTTCGAAGAAGTCACCGATGCCATGGCGCGCGGCGACCGGGTCGAACTGCGTGGCTTTGGCGCGTTTTCGGTGAAAAAGCGGGATGCCCGCGTAGGGCGCAACCCCCGTACCGGTGAAACCGTTCAGGTCGAGGAAAAATGTGTACCATTTTTCAAAACTGGCAAGTTGCTCAGGGATCGTTTGAACGGTAAAGCCTGACCTCATGATGCGTTACCTTCGATATGCTTTTCTTGGGACTCTCGGGATCGTTCTGATTTCCGTGTCCTTGGCGAATGTTCAGTCTGTTGAACTGAAACTGATGCCCGATGCTCTGGCCGAGCTTCTGGGCTTTAACGTCAGTACCTCTTTACCGCTTTTTCTGGTCGTTCTCGGTGGCGTTGTCGCCGGTTTGATCATCGGTTTCATGTGGGAATGGCTGCGGGAACATAAACACCGCCGCGATGCGACCGTGAAAAAAGGCGAGGTCCGCAAGCTTGAACGCGAAGTCAAGAAGCTCAAGAAAAAGCAGAACGAGGGTAAGGATGATGTTCTGGCCCTACTCGACGAGGCCAGCTGAGGCTTATGTCTACCGATGTATCCGTTAAAATCTGCGGTTTGACCGCATCAGAACATGTGCGTGCTGCGGTTGAAGCCGGCGCACGCTATGTCGGGTTCAACTTTTTTCCCAAATCGCCCCGTTACGCACCAATACCGCAAGCCGCGGCCTTGGCCGCCGAAGTACCAGTCGGCGTTGCCAAGGTCGCTCTGGCCGTGAATTTCTCGGACGCGCAGCTTGATGAGATTGTTGCGGGGGTTCCGCTGGATATGTTGCAGCTTCACGGCGGAGAGTGCCCCGAGCGTGTGGCAGAGGTCAAGCAGCGCTATGGCCTGCCCGTCATCAAGGCGATCGGTGTGGCCGAGGCCGAGGACTTGGCTGCGATTGATCTGTATTTCGAAGTTGCAGACCAGCTTCTGATCGATGCAAAGCCGCCGAAGAATTCGGAACTTCCCGGCGGCAACGGTCTTCCTTTTGACTGGCGGCTGCTGGCAGGTCGCAAATACTGGCGCAGGCCGTGGATGTTGTCCGGTGGTCTCAACCCGGACAATGTCGCTGAGGCGATCCGCATGACGGGTGCGCGGCAAGTCGATGTGGCGTCAGGTGTTGAAAGCGCGCCGGGCGTAAAGGACGCTGGACTGATACAGGCATTTATCGACGCGACGCGCTGATTTTGTTTGCCTCTGCAAGGGGGCAATATGGTGCGTTTTGCCATGGCAAATCCCGCGACGACCACCTATGACAGTCAGGTACGACGAGGGAGACACCCATGGCCAACGATCTTTTCAATTCCTTCATGTCCGGCCCTGACGAGCAAGGGCGCTTTGGCATATTCGGCGGGCGTTTTGTCAGCGAAACGCTGATGCCGCTGATCCTGTCACTGGAAGAGGAATACAACAAAGCCAAGGATGATCCGACCTTCTGGGCCGAGATGGATGATCTGTGGGCCAACTATGTGGGCCGCCCCTCGCCTCTGTATTTTGCGGAACGCCTGACCGAGCATCTGGGCGGGGCGAAGATCTATCTGAAACGCGATGAGCTGAACCACACCGGCGCACACAAGATCAACAACGTGCTGGGCCAGATCATTCTGGCGCGACGCATGGGCAAGACCCGGATCATTGCCGAGACCGGGGCAGGGCAGCACGGTGTCGCGACAGCCACGGTCTGTGCGAAATTTGGTCTGAAATGCATCGTTTATATGGGTGCCCATGACGTGCAACGTCAGGCCCCGAACGTGTTTCGTATGCGCTTGCTGGGGGCCGAGGTGATCCCGGTCACTTCGGGTCGTGGTACGCTGAAGGACGCGATGAATGACGCGCTGCGCGACTGGGTGACCAATGTGCGCGATACGTTCTACTGCATCGGAACAGTGGCCGGTCCGCACCCATACCCGGCGATGGTGCGTGATTTCCAGTCGATCATTGGCAAGGAAGCCAAAGAGCAGATGATGAAGGCCGAAGGCCGTCTTCCCGATACGATCATTGCGGCTATCGGTGGCGGCTCGAATGCGATGGGCCTGTTCTATCCTTTCCTTGATGACAAGGCCGTCAACATCATCGGTGTTGAGGCTGGCGGTAAAGGTGTAAACGAAAAGATGGAGCATTGTGCCTCGCTGACAGGCGGTCGCCCGGGCGTGCTGCATGGCAACCGGACCTATCTGTTGCAGGATGATGACGGGCAGATTCTGGAAGGCTATTCGATCTCGGCCGGTCTGGACTATCCGGGTATCGGCCCCGAGCATTCCTGGTTGCATGAGGTCGGTCGCGCGACTTACGTCTCGATTACCGACAAGGAAGCGCTTGAGGCATTCCAGCTGTGCTGTGCCACCGAGGGTATCATTCCGGCGCTGGAACCCAGTCACGCCCTGGCGCATGTCATGAAGATCGCGCCCGAGTTGCCCAAGGACCACCTGATCTGCATGAATATGTGCGGACGCGGTGACAAGGATGTTCAGACCGTCGCAAAATACCTGAACTTCGACATGTCCGACACCGAAGGCCGCACTGCAGGGTGATTTCAACCAGGACCGCACCGGGGCTATATGCCCCGGTTGACAATCTTGATCGAACAAGCAGCGGGGAAAACCCTTCGGTCCACCCGTGATTGTAATGCCCCTTTGAAATGGCTTTCGAATCTGATTGCTGTATTGCCGGGCGCAGCCGGATGTTGTTCCTGCCCTGGCGCGGCATCCGGTTTTGTCACGCGTGCTCGCCCTCGCAAGCGATCCTTTTGGACCCGATGGAGCCCGTGCAAAGAATCGTCCACAAGCGATATCGCCCTGTTCAACTTGTGCCTGAAGGTTTCCAAATGGTGGTCAGTGTGGCAACTGGAGCCATACTGTTGTAAAACTGCTGAACTGTCAGCGATTATGTCCCTTCTGTTTTTGCAGGCGAATTTCCAGCGCGGCCTGTCTCACGGTTCTTTCTCCACGCGACGACACAGTAAAAATTGGATGTTTCAAGCTGTCTGCGAGTTGGTTCAGGTCAAAACCCGGTTGTTCCAGCAACACTGTGTGGTCCGCACGCCCCAGTTGAATCTCGCAGCGTTCTATACAGCGTCTTCCAATTGAATTAACTTCTCATTAACCGGCGATTTGCCGCCGGTTCTGGGGATGTCTCTGCGAAGACGGGGCAAGGATGACGCTGCTTGGGATGTGATTTTGACCCCGGGCACTCTGGTGTTTGGCACCCACGCGGTGCTGTAGGAGGTAATATGGTTTGGTCCGCAATCACGAGGCTGTCATGTCTCTGTCTTCTGGTTTCCGCGCTTTTGATGGGAAGCGTCAAAGAGGGTCTGGCATTTGGCAACCCGTCCTTTCCGTCCCAGACAGTCGCAACACCTAACGGCGGGCAGATTTTCTTTTCCAATCTCCAAGGCACTGCGACAGCGTTTATGTCTTTGGGCGTTTCGGGAGAAGGCCCCGGAGGATCGTTCTATTTCAACAATGGTGTTTTGACTCAACCTTCGATAACGCCGGCAGGATTGGCCAATCTGGGGTATATTGGCGCGACGATACTCAGCCAGAACGGAGCGGACTCCACTTACGCCACTGATGGCTATCTTGGAGTCATGTTCACCGCGCGCGAAACCGTCGGAGGGCCGCTTTACCTTTATGAAATCGCGCTGTCCGGCGTCACGAATACCCAGATTATCAACACGCGGACTTTGGCCGACACGACGCAGCCGACGGCCTCAATCGGTGCACTGACAACAATCGGCAACGGTACGTTCCAAGCGGTGATCACACTTAGTGAACCCAGCACAGATTTCACAGTGGGCGACTTGTCGGTTACCAATGCTTCAGCCACCCTGACAGGGTCCGGAACCAATTATGTCGCAACGTTGACTGCGCAAAATAACGGTACAATTGAGCTGTTTATTCCCGCTGGCGTTTTTTCTGATGCCGCCGGGAACCTGAATCTTGCATCCAACAGGGTCAGCACACAACAGGGCGTAACGGATACACAGCGACTGGTGCAGGCCTTTCAGAACGCCCGGGCCAACAGCCTTGTGACCAATCAGCCAGAGCTGACGCAGTTTCTTCAGCAATCGGGATCAGGTGTGTTGGACTCATCAGTGACGCAGGGATCGGGGTATCTGAAATTTGCAAGTGATCCAACTCAACCGGTCTGGTTCAATCTGTCCGGTAACTGGAGCTCGCAAAACGATTACGACAGTTCTTATGCCTTGGCCGTGGTGGGGGCGCATGGCTGGGTGAACTCGAACCTTCTGATCGGCGCCATGTTGCAGATCGACTATGCCGAAACCGAAAACGGCCCGGCCAGCGTGGATGGCACAGGGTGGCTGGTCGGGCCTTATGTCGTCGCAAAACTACCTAGCCAGCCGGTGTTTTTCGAGGGGCGCGTTCTGTACGGTCAGGCCGATAACGATATTTCCCCGCTGGGCACCTATACCGACAGTTTCGATAGCGAGCGCTGGCTGATCCAGTCGCGCGTAACCGGAGAGATGAAGCGCGGGAACCTGACGCTTATGCCGTTGCTGGACATCAGCTATGCCAGCGACAATCAGGAGACTTATACTGATAGTCTGGGCAACCTGATTCCGCAGCAGGATTTCAGCCTGACCACCGCACGGTTGGGCATGGATTTCAGCCATCCAATCCAAGTGTCGCGCGGTCAGATGATGCTGACCGGTGGTCTATCTGGTATTTGGAGCACAACATCCGGCACAGGCACTGTTCCTGGCGTGACACCGATAGGGGATACGGCCCGTGCACGCGCTGATCTGGGTTTTGACTACCGACTGGAAAACGACAGCCTTCTGGCCGCAAATCTGTTCTATGATGGTATCGGTGAAAGCGGATTTGAAAACTACAGTGTCAGCCTGATCTGGCAAATGGCATTCTGAATCCGCCGTGTGCTATTTTGGGAGTCCGTCAGGTCTTCGCCTTGTTTTGGAGCAGAATGTCGAGCGGTACGATTTCAAGCGCGCGTTGATGTGTCGCCTCCAGATGAACCTGTGGCGCACATCCTTCGTCATGAGCTTGCAAAAACCGGCTTGCACATAAACACCAGCTGTCACCTGGGCGAAGGCCGGGAAAGCCGAATTCGGGCCGTGCCGTGCTCAGATCATTACCCACATATTTTGAGAACGCCAGAAATTCGGCTGTCATCACGGCGCAGACTGTGTGACTACCCTGATCCTCGGGGCAGGTATTGCACGCGCCATCCCGGAAAAACCCTGTCAAAGGGTCGCGTGAGCAAGGGGCCAAAAAGCCACCCAGTACATTTACACTGTCTTGTTTCTGCATAATGGCATCTTACAGACTTTCCGCAATCTTGCGGAACATTTCGATGTTAAGATCATTTACGCCGGGTTCACGGAACAGCCTGTCTGCACCAGTTGTCACAATTAGAACGCCCCTGGGCTGGTTGAAATAGATGTACTGACCATAGACACCGCGGGCCAGAAACTCTCCTTCATGTGCGCCGCGGGGAATCCACCATTGATACCCGTACCCGATCTCTCCTTGTGCGGTCGGTGCGCTGGGTTGGGTGGCTTCGAAAATCCATTCGGCAGGAACCAGTTGCTTTCCGTTCGCGATGCCGTCCTGAAGGATCATTTGTCCGAACCGGGCGAAATCACGCGTGGTGAAGTTGAGGCCACCCAAAACAAAAGCGACCCCTGCACCATCAGTGATGTAGTATCCGTCCCGCTCCAGCCCCAACGGTTGAAGTATCTTTTCCGTCAGAAGGTCTGCCACGTTCCGCCCGGTCGCACCGCGTATCACCATGCCCAGAACATGGGTGTCGATCGACACGTATTGCCAGGTTTCACCCGGCGTCGCAAAGCTGTCCCGCAGCGAGGCTGCGAAATCGTCCAACTCACCACCCAGCGCAACCACACGCCCCATCCGATTGATGTCGGAATTTGGGTCGAGATAATCTTCATCAAACGTCACGCCGCTTGCCATGTTCAGCACGTTGCGGATCGATGCAGCCTCATACGCGCTGCCCTTCAGTTTGGGCGCATATTTGACAACCGGGTCATCCAACGACCCGATTGCACCCTCTTGCAGCAGGATACCGAAAAGCGCCGAAAGATAGCTTTTGGCGACCGACCAGGAAATCCTCCGGTCATCAGACCCGGTTCCAAGATAATATTCCTCGAACCTGATTTTGCCGTCCTGCATAACCAGCAACGACGTGACCGCGCGTTCATCGATCCAGCTGTCGGTTCCCTCCGGCAGCTCGAACCCTTCGCCATAAGGCAGGTCCCAGGTAGGTGCGTCGCCACGCGGCAGGTTCACGGTTAGAAAAGCTTCGTCCATGTGCGAGAAATTGTGAACGATCTTCTCTTCAGAAAATAAAGAGTTTACGGCTAAAAGGCGCTGCAACTCTTCGCGTTTCCACAGCCCGACGGCAGTGGCGGCCAGAACCAGCGCCAGCACGATGCGCAGCACCCACTTCAAGATGGATTTCATCGCATTGCCTCCCTAGTTGAGCGGTATTGGAACGCGGGAGATCACATTCCGCAACCTCTACGTAACGGAAAGAGGCCGACGTGCTACCTGAATTTGTCCAAAAGCTTCTGCATCGCCGACCGGTCATCGTCCGCGGCGTCGGGTGCGCCTGTTGAAGGTGTGTCGGTTTTTGGGGCAGCGTTCTTTGATGATCGCGGCGGGGCAGTGCGCAATGCAACCGCATTCATGAACTTGCCGCCCTCGTCCTGTGCCAGGTAGGGTGCTCCGTCCGAAACACCCCAAAGAACGTCGTCCAGCCATTCGGCTTCGGATTTTGCAAAGTCGTTCAGGACATATCCCGACACCATTTCCTTGCGGCCCGGATGCCCGATCCCAAGGCGCACGCGATCATAAGCCGCCCCGATATGCTCATGGATCGAGCGCAGACCGTTGTGCCCGGCGTGCCCGCCCCCTGCCTTGACACGCAGCTTGCCCGGAGCAAGGTCCAGCTCGTCATGGAACACAACAACGTCGGTGGAGTCGAGCTTGTAAAACCGCATCGCCTCGCCGACGGATTGACCCGAACGGTTCATGTAGGTTTGCGGTTTCAACAGCAGGACTTTCTCGGTGCCAAGTCGACCTTCCGAAATCTCGCCCTGAAACTTCGATTTCCAGGGGCCAAACCCGTGATCCTCTGCGATCCGGTCCAGGGCCATGAACCCGATATTGTGCCGGTTCCGGGCATATTTCTGGCCCGGGTTTCCCAATCCAACAAACAGCTTCATGTTTCCGTTTTGCCTCTGTAGCTCCAAAGCCATTTCATGCCCGGAAATCGTCAGGAAATCCAGTCAGGCCTGATGACTGAACCCGTAAAAAAAACGGGGCTCACCCGAGCCCCGCTTCAAAGTCGGAAACATTGTTCCAGACTTATTCTTCTTCTTTTCTGACAACTTCGACTTCATCGGCTGCAACTTCACCATCTTCATCGTCGTCGCTGGTGGACAGACCAGTCGGCGCCGAGATGTTGGCAACCACAAAGTCACGATCGATGGTCGGTTTGGTGCCCTCAGGCAGTTCAACCGACGAAATGGTCACGACGTCATTGATGTTCAGACCGGTCAGATCAACAGTGATCTTTTCAGGAATGTCACCGGCGGTGCAGATCAGTTCGACTTCCGGGCGGACAACGGTCAGAACGCCACCCTTTTTGATGCCAGGGGCCACCCCTTCATTGATGAACTCAACGGGGATGAACAACGCGATCTTGGTGGTCCGGCGCAGGCGCATCAGGTCCAGATGGGTCGGCAGGTCTTTGACGACATCACGCTGAACGTCGCGGCAGATGACGCGCACGTCATCGTGGCCTTCAACTTTCAGGTTCCACAAGGTCGACTTGAACCGGCCCGCTTTCAGGCGCTTGAACAGGACGTTGAACGGGATCTGGATTGGCAACGGATCTTTGTCACCACCAAATACGATGCCCGGAACCATGCCGTCGCGGCGTGCCTGACGAGCGGCGCCCTTGCCTGTCCCCGTCCGTTCCAGAGCTACGAGATCAGGAATCTCACCAGCCATGATATATTCTCCAATGTTAGGGCGGGCATCCTCCAAGGCTGTATACCCGCGTGAAGCCGCGTCCTTAGCTTGATTCACCCGATTTGGAAAGAGGTAATCTTGCCATGCGTTCAGCTGGGTTCCACCGCCTATCCCGGAGTGTCGATCTGGCGGACGGATGAAGGATCCCCAGCTTCATCTGGCCAAAAATATCCCGGGGGAGGCGCCCGGAACGGGCGTCGGGGGCAGAGCCCCCCTGTTTGACCGGTTACGCTTGCCAGCGGCCCCCGAAGTTTTCAGGTATCAGCAGATTGTGACGCCCCAACGCGGCCACGTTTTTCTCACCACAAAGCGCCATTGTAGTGTCAAGCTCCCTCTGGATCAGCTCAAGCGCCGTGGTGACACCTTTCTGACCCATGGCACCCAGACCATACACAAACGCGCGGCCAACATAGGTCCCTTTTGCCCCAAGCGCCAAGGCTTTGAGCACGTCTTGCCCGGACCGGATGCCGCTGTCCAGATGCACCTCGATATCGCCACCGACCGCATCCATGATCTCGGGCAGGACACGAATTGAGCTTAGCGCGCCGTCAAGTTGACGCCCACCATGGTTTGACACGACAATCGCATCGGCACCCAGCTTGGCGGCCATCCTTGCGTCCTCCGCATCAAGGATGCCCTTGAGGATCACTTTCCCGCCCCATTGCTCCATCAGTTTTTCAACCTTGGACCAGTCCAGGCTGGGGTCGAACTGTTCTGCGGTCCAGGCCCCCAATGACGATGCGTCCGAAATACCATGCACATGCCCCACGATGTTGCCGAACTCGCGACGCTGGGCCCGCAGCATTTCAATGCCCCAGGCCCATTTGGTCATCAGGTTGGCGATGGTTTTTGCCGTCAGTTTGGGCGGGGCCGACAGACCGTTTTTCAGGTCCTTGTGCCGTTGGCCCAGAATTTGCAGGTCGAGCGTGATCACCAGTGCGGAACATCTGGCATCTTTTGCCCGCTGGATCAGGCGGTTGATGTAGTCCGTGTCTTTCATTGTATAAAGCTGGAACCAGAATGGCTTGTCGGTATACCCGGCCACATCTTCGATCGAGTTGATGGACATGGTGGACAGCGTAAAGGGTACACCAAATTCTTCGGCGGCTTTGGCGGCCTTCATCTCTCCGTCTGCATGTTGCATCCCCGTCAACCCGACCGGCGCCAGCGCAACAGGCATTGAAACGTCTTCGCCAATCATTTGCGAAGTTGTGGACCGACCGGACATGTCGACCGCAACCCTTTGGCGCAGGCGAATTTTTTCGAAGTCAGTGCTGTTGTCGCGAAAGGTCTGTTCTGTCCAGCTGCCGCTTTCGGCGTAGTCATAGAACATACGAGGCACGCGGCGTTCATATATGCGTTTGAGGTCTTCGATATTGGTGATCACAGGCATGAAAACAGGGCTCCGCTCACTTTGGTTAGTTTTTCTTACCAATTCATTCCCAAGGCTGCAATGTCTTGACGTCACAGTGAAGGAACAAAAAACCCGCCGCGGTATCCGCGACGGGTCATCATTCTGGCATGTTGGCTGCGAAATCAGGCGCTGTGCGCGCCATCCGAAAGAGATTTCACAAAGGTCAGCACTTCGGCCACAGGTTTACCTGCGCCGATCTGGCTGACGATCGCTGACCCGACCACCGCGCCGTCCGACACAGAGGCAATATTGCGCGATTTCTCAGGCGTGTTGATCCCGAACCCCACGATCACCGGCAGATCGGTCGCGGCCTTGATGCGGGCAACCTCGGGGCCAACATCGGTTGCTTCTGCCTCGGCTGCGCCAGTGATCCCGGTGATCGAGACATAATAAACAAAGCCCGAAGTGTTTTGCAGAACGCGTGGCAGGCGTTTGTCATCCGTAGTGGGGGTCGCAAGGCGAATAAAATTCAGACCTGCCGCTTGCGCGGGCAGGCAGAGTTCTGCGTCCTCTTCGGGGGGGAGGTCCACCACGATCAAACCGTCAATCCCTGCCGCTTTTGCATCGGCCAGAAACGCGTCGACACCCCGGCTGTAGATCGGGTTGTAATACCCCATCAGGACAATGGGGGTTGTATCGTCCGTTTCCCGAAACGTTCGTGCCAGATCCAATGTGCGTTGCAAGGTCATGCCCCGCTCAAGCGCACGTTGGCCTGCGGCCTGAATAGTAGGGCCGTCGGCCATCGGGTCGGTAAAGGGCAGGCCCAGCTCGATAACATCCACGCCAGCACCAGGCAGGCCTTTGACCACTTCAAGCGAAGTGTCATAGTCGGGATCTCCGGCCATGACATAGGCGACAAAGGCTTTTTTGCCTTCGGTTTTCAGGGCGGCGAACTTGGCGTCGATACGGGTCATCGGATGTCCTTGCACTCGGGTTTCGACCTGATGTGCAGAAACTTTGACCGAAAATCAATCCCGCCCAGACAGGAATGGATCAGAAGCCCAGATGATAGCGTACCAGCAGGGCATTCACGCCCGGGTTCTCGTCATTTGTGCTGGCGTTGGATTTATGGGTAAGTGCGACAGATACGCTATTGCCATTGTTCAGGTTATAGCCAAGTCCCAAAAGGCTGCGAATCTGGAAATCGCCCCCCAGATCATTCAGGTCGTTGCTGGCGTTATAATACCCAGGCATCACGCTGCCTTCCACGAACCAGCGATCGCTTAGCGCATACTGCCCGATCAGGCCCGCGCCGATATGCGTGTCCCCATCCTCATCTACGGTTAGGGCCGCGCCCAAACCGGCGCGAAACCGCGTGGCATGATGAAATGGCGTGTGGTGGTATTCGATCGAGATCAGACCCTGATCTTCAGATGTGTCTTCAGAATAGTCCGCGTATCCGGCACCAAAAACTACGGTCTGGGCCTGGGCTGACGCGCAGGCCGTTGCCGCCAGTACGGTTGCAAGAAAAAAGTGCTTCATCTGTGTCCGCCAACAAAAAGTGATCGTGCGCTAATAACTGGTATTCGTAGCCGTCGTTTTTCAATTTAGACAAGAACACGTTTTCCAAACAATTTTGTGATGTGGCGAAATTGACTCTGCCAAAGAGCCGCCAGCAATCCCTTGCGCAATCAGGCGGACCTGCATAGAAGCTGCGATCGTATTCTATGCAGGAGGCCGTGATGGGCTTTAAAATGGGAATCGTGGGTCTGCCGAATGTCGGCAAGTCGACCCTGTTCAATGCGCTGACCAAAACCGCAGCTGCGCAGGCCGCGAACTTCCCGTTCTGCACCATCGAGCCAAATGTCGGGGATGTTGCGGTTCCCGACGCCCGCCTCGACAAGCTGGCGGCGATTGCATCCTCAAAACAGATCATCCCAACGCGGATGACTTTTGTGGATATCGCGGGTCTGGTAAAAGGCGCGTCAAAGGGCGAAGGGCTGGGCAACCAGTTTCTGGCGAACATTCGCGAAACTGATGCGATTGCCCATGTGCTGCGCTGTTTCGAAGACGGCGACGTGACACATGTAGACGGGCGCGTTGATCCGGTTGCGGACGCTGACACGATCGAAACCGAACTGATGCTGGCCGATTTGGAAAGCATCGAAAAGCGTCGGGCCAATCTGGTGCGCAAGCTGAAGGGCAACGACAAAGAAGCGCAACAGCAGGATCGCCTGCTGGCCCAGGCGCAGGCCATGCTGGAAAGCGGCAAGCCCGCACGTCTGGTCGAAGTCAGCGACGAAGACGCCAAGGCGTGGACGATGTTGCAACTTCTGACCACCAAACCGGTTCTGTACGTCTGCAACGTGTCCGAGGAAGACGCCGCAAAAGGCAACGAATTCTCTGCCCGCGTGGCCGATATGGCTGCTGCTCAGGGCAATGCCCATGTCATCATCAGCGCCAAGATCGAAGAAGAAATCAGCCTGCTGGATGAGGACGAAGCCCAGATGTTCCTTGAGGAAATGGGACTGGAAGAGCCCGGCCTCGACCGTCTGATCCGCGCCGGTTACGATCTGCTAAAGCTGGAAACCTATTTCACCGTCGGCCCGAAAGAGGCCCGCGCCTGGACCATCCGCACCGGCACCGCTGCACCGCAAGCAGCAGGTGTGATCCATGGCGATTTCGAAAAGGGCTTCATCCGCGCCGAGACCATCGCCTATGACGACTATGTCGCTGCCAATGGCGAACAGGGCGCGAAAGAGGCGGGTAAGATGCGGGCAGAGGGTAAAGGCTATATCGTCAAGGACGGCGATGTGATGCACTTTTTGTTTAATACCTGATCAATTGGGCTGTTCCTGTCGGGTGAGCGGGGTATCCTGCCTTATCCGCAGCATTGGAGCTTTCCTTGATCGAAATCCGCGACCTGCAACTGCTCAGCGCTTTGGCGCGGCATCGGCATTTTGCCAAGGCGGCCGAGGAGTGCGGGATTTCACAGCCTGCGTTTTCTATGCGCATCCGCAATCTTGAGGATCGGTTGGGTGTCTCCATCGTCCGCCGCGCCAACCGCTTTCAAGGGCTGACCGAAGAGGGCGAGATGATCGTCCAGCGGGCGCGGCGCATTCTGGACGACACCAAGGCGCTGGAACAGCAGGTTCTTGCTGCCAAGGGCGAGATTACGGGCACACTGATCCTCGGCGTGATCCCGACCGCAATCGCCTTCACGGGGCGGTTGGTCAAAAGGCTGCGTGACGCGCATCCTCGTATCGTCACACGCATTGAAACCATGTCCGCCACCGCAATTCAACATCGGCTGGACGAAGGCAGCCTAGATGCTGGGGTAACCTATGGTGACAGTATTGGCACCGATTTCCGGCAGGTTCAGCCCCTTTACGAGGAAACCTATGTATTGTTGGTGCCCACGCATTTGACGGACCAGACCGGCCCGATTCCGTGGGCGCAGGTCGCAGAATTTCCGCTCAGCCTATTGGAGCCGCAGATGCAGAACCGGCGTATTCTGGACAGGGTGTTCGCCGAACAGGGGCTGCACCCAGATATCGTTGCCGAAACCAGCGGTTTCACGGCTTCGATGGTCATGGTGCGGGAGGGGCTGGCGGCGACGGTTGTCCCTCGGGTTTTGGTGCGCGCGCTGGGCGATTTGAAGGGAACGAAAGCGTTGCCGCTGATTGAACCTGTTGTTAGCAAACCGATTTGTCTGGCAACCCTCAGCCGGGATCCCGAGCTGCCAACCGTCAAGGCTTTGCGGGATGTGGTGACCTCTTTGCGGTGATAAGGTGTCGTTATCGTGCGATTACCAAAAGCGATTTGACGATATGTTTGCCTGATGAGAGACGGAACCTCAATCGGAGGGCATCATGGCACCATTAGATACCAAGCCATCAGGCACACCCAAGGGCGTCTGGAAGTCAGGTAAAGGCAAGGGGCGGCACACACCCAAGGGCCGTCAGTTCACGGATGAGGCGCAGGCTGAAATCACACGCCTGCTGGGTGATCGCCCGCGTCGCCGCGACCTGCTTATCGAGTTTTTGCATTTGATTCAGGACGAACACGGTCATATCAGCGCCGACCATATTGCAGCGCTTGCCGTGGAAATGCGGATCGGTCAGGCCGAGGTCTATGAGACCGCGACTTTCTATGCCCATTTCGATGTGGTGAAAGAAGGTGAGACGCCTCCTCCGGCATTGACCATCCGGGTTTGTGATTCCCTCTCCTGCGAAATGGCCGGTGCCCAGCAGTTGCAGAAGGCGCTGGAAGACGGTTTGGACCCTGCCGAAGTTCGCGTTGTTCGCGCGCCTTGCATGGGGCGTTGCGATACCGCTCCGGTATTGGAGATTGGCCACAACCACATCGACCATGCGACCCCCGAAAAGGTACAGTCGGCGATTGCGGCAGGGGACACCCATGCGCATCTGCCCAACTATGAGACCTTCGAGGCCTATGAGGCCAACGGCGGCTACACCAAGCTGAAAGATCTGCGCGACGGCGGGAACTGGGAAGAAGTCCAGGAAACTGTTCTGGCCTCGGGCCTGCGTGGTCTAGGCGGTGCTGGCTTCCCGTCGGGCAAGAAATGGGGCTTTGTTCGCATGAACGACGGCCCGCGCTATCTGGCCGTGAACGGCGATGAGGGTGAACCCGGCACATTCAAAGACCGCTATTACCTGGAGCGCACGCCGCATGTCTTCTTGGAAGGTGTGCTGATCGCGGCATGGGCGATCGAGGCCGAGACCTGCTTCATCTACATGCGCGACGAATACCCGGCAGTACTGGAAATTCTGCGTCGTGAGATTGCGGCATTAGAAGATGCCGGTATCGTCGCAAAGGGTTACATCGACCTGCGACGGGGTGCCGGTGCCTATATCTGCGGCGAAGAATCCGCGATGATCGAATCGATTGAGGGCAAGAAAGGCCTGCCGCGCCATCGTCCGCCGTTCGTCGCGCAGGTTGGGGTCTTTAACCGTCCGACCTTGGTGCACAATGTCGAGACGCTTTATTGGGTATCAAAAATCTGCCGCGAAGGGCCGCAGATTCTGAACTCTGTTGAAAAGAACGGCCGCAAGGGCCTGCGCAGTTATTCGGTCTCGGGGCGTGTGGCGAAGCCGGGCGTTTACCTACTGCCCGCAGGTTCGACCATTCTTGATGTGATTGATGCCGCCGGCGGCATGGCTGATGGCCATGTGTTCAAAGCGTATCAACCGGGCGGGCCGTCGTCAGGTCTTCTCCCCTCGGGCATTGACGACGTCCCGCTCGATTTCGACACGCTTCAGCCGCTTGGCACTTTCATCGGGTCTGCCGCCGTTGTGGTTCTGTCCGATCAGGACACCGCCCGCGATGCTGCGCTGAACATGCTGCGGTTCTTCGAGGATGAAAGCTGTGGCCAGTGCACCCCCTGCCGGGCAGGCTGCGAAAAGGCGGTCAAGCTGATGCAAGCCGACAAGTGGGATACCGATCTGTTGGAAGATTTGTGCCAGGTGATGGCCGATGCCTCGATCTGCGGTCTGGGGCAGGCGGCCCCGAACCCCATCCGTCTGGTCATGAAACATTTCGCTGACGAAATCTGAGGGAGACAGAGCCATGCTTGACGCAAGCCCAACCAAGACCGTCACCTTCAACCTGAACGGCGATGACGTCACCGTGCCCGAGGGCACCACGATCTGGGAAGCGGCCAATGGCCGGGGCCTGGTGATCCCGCATCTGTGCCACAAGCCTGCACCGGGATACCGCCCCGATGGCAACTGCCGCGCCTGCATGGTCGAGGTGGAGGGCGAGCGTACTTTGGTCGCCTCGTGCATCCGCCCGGCGGCCGATGGGATGGTGGTCAAGACCGACACCGACCGCGCCGAAAAATCGCGCGCCATGGTGATGGAATTGCTCGTGGCTGACCAGCCCGAGCAGCCGCATGACGTATCCAGCCATTTCTGGGATATGGCCAAGTTGAACGATGTCAGCAACAGCCGCTTTCCTGCGAAAGAGGCCGAGAAAATCCCGCTGCTGGATGACAGCCATGTGGCGATGCGTGTCAATCTGGATGCGTGTATCAACTGCAATCTTTGTGTTCGGGCCTGCCGCGAAGTGCAGGTGAACGACGTGATTGGCATGGCCGGTCGTGGTCATACGGCGCAGGTGGTGTTTGACCAGAATGACCCGATGGGTACCTCCTCCTGTGTTGCTTGCGGTGAATGTGTTCAGGCCTGCCCCACCGGTGCGCTGATGCCTGCGACCGTGCTGGACGAACAGCAGCAGGGGGACAGCAAGGATTACGATAGCGAGACCGAAAGCGTCTGCCCGTTCTGCGGTGTGGGCTGCAAGGTGTCGCTGAAGGTCAAGAACGGCAAGGTGAAGTATGTCGAGGGCATCAACGGCCCCGCAAACGAAGGTCGTTTGTGCGTCAAAGGTCGCTTTGGCTTTGACTACATCCACCACCCACACCGCTTGACCAAACCGCTGATCCGGCGCGAGGATGCGCCCGCCAAGGGGCTGAACGTCGATCCGGGCGATCTGTCGACCCATTTCCGTGAAGCGACCTGGGAAGAGGCGATGGATCTGGCCGCGACCAAGCTGATGGCCCTGCGTGCCAAAGACCCACGCTCGGTTGCAGGCTTCGGTTCGGCCAAGTGTACCAACGAAGAGGCGTATCTGTTCCAGAAGTTCATCCGTCAGGGCTTCAAGCACAACAATGTCGATCACTGCACCCGTTTGTGCCACGCCTCATCCGTTGCGGCGCTTATCGAGAATGTGGGTTCGGGCGCGGTGACGGCGACCTTCAACGAGATCGAGAACGCCGATGTGGCGATCATCATCGGTTCAAATCCGATCGAGAACCACCCTGTCGCGGCGACCTATTTCAAGCAGTTCGCCAAGCGTGGCGGCAAGCTGATCGTGATGGACCCCCGCGGCGTTGGTATGCGCAAGTTCGCCGACGAAATGCTGCAGTTCCGCCCCGGCGCGGATGTCTCGATGCTGAACGCGATCATGAACGTGATCGTCGAGGAAGAGCTGTATGACAGCCAGTACATCCATCGCTGGACCGAGAACTGGGAGGCCGAGAAAGAGCACCTGCGCGCCTTCACGCCCGAAGCGATGGCCCCGATCTGTGGTATTGAACCGGATCAACTGCGCCGGGTCGCCCGCACCTTTGCGCAGGCCAAAGCGGGCCTGATCTTCTGGGGCATGGGCGTCAGCCAACATATTCACGGCACCGACAACTCGCGCTGTCTGATTTCGCTGGCTCTGATGACCGGCAATGTCGGTAAACCCGGCGCAGGCCTGCACCCGTTGCGAGGGCAAAACAACGTGCAGGGCGCATCGGATGCGGGCCTGATCCCGATGTTCCTGCCGGACTATCAGTCGGTGACTGACGACGGTGTTCGTGCCAAGTTCAATGATGTCTGGCATTCGGATGACTTTTCGAACGAGAAGGGCCTGACGGTGACCGAGATCATCGATCAGGCATATGCGGGCAACATCAAGGGCATGTATATTCAGGGTGAAAACCCGGCCATGTCCGATCCGGATGTGAACCACGCCCGCGCGGCACTGGCCAAACTGGATCTGATGATCGTGCAGGACATCTTCCTGACCGAGACGGCGAACTATGCCGATATCATCCTGCCTGCCTCGGCGCTCTATGAAAAGAACGGCACGGTGTCGAACACCAACCGTCAGGTACAGCGTGTACGGCCTGCCGTTACCCCTCCGGGTGAGGCGCGCGAAGATTGGAAGATCACGGTTGAGCTGGCACAGCGCATCGGGCTGAATTGGGACTACACCGATGTGTCGCAGGTCTTTGCCGAGATGAAACTGACCATGGCGTCGCTTGACAACATCACGTGGGAGCGTCTGGAGACCGAGACGATTACCTACCCGTCGCTCAGCGAAACCGATCCGGGTCAGGCCATCGTGTTCGGGGATGGTTTCCCCCGTTCGGGCGGCAAGGCGAAGTTCACTCCCGCCAGCGTCATTCCGCCGGATGAGGCCCCGGACGAGGAATACCCGATGATCGCCACCACTGGCCGTCAACTGGAACATTGGCACACCGGCTCGATGACCCGCCGGTCCAATGTTCTGGACGCGGTGGAGCCGGAGGCGAACTGTTCGATGAATCCACGTACGCTCAAGCTTATGGGAATCGAGCCGGGCGATATAATCCGCCTGACCACACGTCGTGGTTCGATTGAGATCATGGTTCGCGCGGACCGGGCGATTGCCGAGGATATGGTGTTCATCCCGTTTGCCTATGTTGAGGCGGCGGCGAACATCCTGACCAATTCGGCCATCGACCCCTATGGCAAGATCCCCGAGTTCAAGTTCTCGGCCATTCGCGTCGAAAAGATCGAAAGCGCAGTTGCGGCTGAGTAAAACCAACACATATCAAGCAAAGAAGGCGGCCTGATGGGTCGCCTTTTTCTTTTCTTGACAGGCGCTTGCGCTCGACCAACCCTGTCGTAGATGTTGGTGGAGGAATTTCTTATGGCACGCCGTTTCGTCGATCTGTCCGTTCCGTTGGAAACCGGGATCGTGTCTGACCCGCCAATCATGTTGCCGCAAATTGAATATCTGACCCATGATCAGACGGCAGAACAGGTCATGTCTTTCTTTCCGGGTCTGGAACGGCAAGACCTGCCGAACGGTGAAGGATGGGCAATCGAACGGTTGCAGATCGCGACCCACAACGGCACGCATCTGGATGCGCCGTATCACCATCATTCCACGATGAACAAAGGTGAACGGGCAATAACTATCGACGAAGTGCCGCTGGAATGGTGCATGAACCCCGGCGTCAAGCTGGACTTTCGACACTTCGAGGATGGGTATGTCGTTACCGCGGCAGATGTCGAAGCTGAATTGAAGCGCATCGGCCACGAACTTTGCCCGCTGGATATCGTCGTGGTCAACACTGCTGCAGGGACACGTTATGGTGCGCCGGACTATCTGGTCAAAGGATGTGGAATGGGGCGCGAGGCGACGCTTTTTCTGACTGAACGTGGCGTGCGTGTCACCGGCACCGACGCCTGGAGCTGGGATGCCCCGTTTCCGCTCACCGCCCAGGAATACGCTGAGACCCGAGATCCATCTATAATCTGGGAAGGCCATCGCGCGTCGATGGACATCGGGTATTGCCACTTGGAAAAGCTGACCAATCTGGAAGATTTGCCGCCCTCAGGGTTCGAGATTTCCTGTTTCCCCTTCAAGATAAAAGGGGCCTCTGCCGGATTTGTCCGGGCCGTGGCAATACTTGACGATGAAGACGCGCAGTAAAGGGGGTCAAATGCAGCCGAGTACCATACCTCCTGGCGGGCATGATGGCCCGTATGCCGCGCCGGTGGAAATTCGCGGCTTTGAAGTACGGCCCGAATGGATCGACTATAACGGCCATATGAATGTCGGGTTTTACGGTGTCGCCTTTGACATGGCGTTGGAAAAGCTGATGGTTGATCATCTCGGGTTGGGCGAGGTGCAGGTCAAGGCGTTGGGGCAGGGGCCTTACATCCTGCAGTCTCATCTGCATTTCGTGCAGGAGGTCAAAGACGGTTCATCGTTTTATTTCAGGTTCCGCATGCTGGATGCTGACAGCAAGAGAGGACATTATTTCGCGCAGATGCTTTTGGCAGAAACTGACGAGATTTGCGCGACGCAAGAGGCGCTTTTCATGAATGTCAGCCACAGCACCGGGCGATCCGTACCCTATCCGGATTGGGCAGCGACGCGTCTTGCGCAAATGGTGGTTGACCATAAGTCTCTGGGACCGGCTTCGCAGATCGGCCAACCGATAGGAATTCGCCGGAAATAGTTTCCAGGGTCAGAAGCGATCCTAATAGTCCTTTGAAAAGAACACTCCGATGCCCGTTTCGCCGCGACCGTCAACCGTGCCCTTGACCGAGAAATTGTCGGTAACATCAAGGTTCAGGTTCACCTCGGTATCGCCTTCGGTATTGACGGTAAAGTCGGTATAGAGGTTTTCACCCAGATAGGCCCCGGCACCCAATCGGCCCGCGCCACCTTCTGACGCACCAACATCAATCGTATCAACACCGGTAGAGTCGCGTAATCCCTTGGTCGCGTCCCCTCCAGCACCGCTGAGTTGCGCCAGCGACGCGGCCATCTGCGCAATCAGGAACGGTGAGATTTCCGAGAACCTGTTCCCAAAGAGCAGCATCGCCAGTGCCTCTTCAGCCGGGCGTTCGGGATCGGAAAACACGCTGACCTCGGGTGAATCCAGCGGCCCTGCGATTTCGATGGTCGCGGTGCCGTCCGAGGTGCTGGCAGAGGATTCAAACTCGATATAAGGCGTCAAGTCACCCTGTAGGGTCACGATGCCTTTGGTCAGGGCCAGCCTGCGGCCCAGAATATCGAAATTACCGCGGATCAATTCAATCTGACCTGATGGGACCACCGAGGTCGTGGTGCCACCAATGGAAATCCGGCCACCCAGTTCGGCATTTACACCGCGCCCCCGTACGAACACGGCTTTGGGTGCCAGCAAGTTGATGTCCAGTGCTATTCGGGATGTGCTTTGGCCCTTGTCTTTAGTGGTTACAAGACCTGCACGCTCGCGCGTGATGAAACTGGCACCGCTTTCGTTGACATGCTGTATTTCGGGGATCGGTGCGGCACCTACAGCCCCCGAAGCCGCAGCGAGGTTGATATTGGTCTCACCAAAGGTGATCTGCCCAGCCAGCGAACTGTTCCCGGCTAGAGCGCCGGTCATCGCAATCTGACCGTTCAAAGTCGTCTCGTATAAAAGCCGATCGGTCAGGACGAGGCTGTTGATTGTTGTCGTGATCTGCGCATTGAACGGGGGCGTCAGATCGACAGGTCCATTGACGGTAAAGCCACCACCGGCCCGCACCCCGCCGTTCAGCGTGATGGTTGCACGGCTTTGCGCCAGATCCACCTGTCCGTTGATCCCGGTGATGGTCTGGCCTGCGCCGGGAAGTGCAAGGGATGTTCCCGAAGTGGTAATCGATCCGCTTAGGGACGCCAGATCAGCCGGGCCTTTGAGGGCCAGATCAAAGCGCGCGGACCCCTCAATCTTGTTAGGCGTGATGAAGACGTTTGCTATCCCCAGGTTTACGCCACCCTTCGCTGAAATATCTGCATTGCTGCTGCTTTCATCAAAGGTGCCTGCAACCGTGCTGACGATGTCTGCGGGACCTTGCGCCTTGGCGTCGATGGTCCAAACGCCACTGTCCCGCTTGGCATTGCCCGCAGCGGTAAGGGTGCCGGGAAACTCTGGCACAAACCTTTCGATGCGGTTAAACTTGGCATCGAAGTCCAGATCAGCGGATCCATTTGTGTCCACCGTACCGGCCACCTTGGCATAGGAACTCTCTGGCCCAAGCAAGTGTGCTGTTCCTTCGAGCCCGGACCGTGTCGGAGCGACGTTGCCGTCCAGTTTCAGAGGCCCGGAGAGTGTTTTTGACAGCCGCCCCAGATCATCCAGCGCCGCGGAAAATGTCAATCCGCCGGCATCGCGGTCCAGTTTGCCGGATGCATCCGCAGAAAGGGCGGTGCCGATCAGCTGGAATGTGCGAATATTCAGACCGGCCTCGTCATTCACCGCATCCACCGTCAGGTTCGTTCGCCCCTGGATCAGGTTGTCAACTGCATTGATGCCGGATTTGATGTCATCAGCAGCCAAGTTGCCTTTGATGTCAAATGCCTTGCTGCCAACCGTACCTTTGCCTGCGACGTCCGCGATGATCGAACCTGCAAGATCTCGCCCGGCAAGAGTTGAAAAAGTTGACAGGTCCGGGACGTTCAGACTGACCTGCCCGTCCACGGCCAATGCATCCGTCGGATCATCAATTGTTGCCGCGGCGCTTGCCACAATGGCTGAACCTTTGATCACCGCGTCGCGGATTTCAATCTGCTTCTGGCTCAGCGCGCCGTCGAAATTTATCTCGGTCCGACCGACCAGCAGCGGGTCAATCTCGGGTAGGCCCGTTTTGATGTCCTGGCTCATCACGCTGGCTGTGCCATCAAACTCGAGCGTCTGAATAGTGCCTTTGCCGTCCAGTTTCGCCTGTACCGCACCGCCAAGCTCACGTTTGGCGAGGCCCGAGAACACGGAAAGATCCCGCGCGTTGACTGTTGCTTGCCCGTCAATCGTCACGCTGCCGTCAGGGGTGGTAACCGTACCATCAGCCTGCGCGCGCAGAGTATCGCCGATCAGCGTAAAATCCCGGATCGTTACGCCATCTGGACCGCGTTTTGCGTCCAGCGTGATTGTTGTGTTGCCCCGGATCACTGGGTCAATGTCATCGCGCCCTGTGGAAAGACCGCGCCCTTCGACCTCCAGCTTGCCATCGAAACTGCCTTCAAGCGGCGAACCCTGGCCCGTGAGCCGGGCAGAGGCCTGACCGCCCAGTTCCAGCTGCGCCAGACCCGAAAACCGTGCCAGATCGGTCGCCTGCAATGTCGCGGTTCCATCGACGGCCAAACCACTGGACAAGCCGCTGATCTCGGCATCAACGCCCAGTTCATAGTCCGAGCCGACCATCTCGACCCCGGACACGTTCAGGGTCTGATCCCTGCCATACTGGAACGTACCGTCCAGCGTAATGCGGTCTCCAATAGCTGCGTTCAGGGCATCGTCAGTCAGGTCGATACCGTCCAAAGCAGCTTGCAAATCACCGTCGATCCGCAAAACGTCACCCTGTTCCAAAGTTCCCTGCGCCGTAATTTGCGCGCGTTGCAGGTTCAGGGTATCGGATTTTACCGCGTTAGCGGTCAGACTTAGATCCCAGAGATTGCCGTTTTTCTCATCAAACAACGCAGAGACCTGCGCAGCTTCGATCGATGTGTCGCCACCTGACAACGGAAGGACGACGCTTTGCCCCTCGGGCGGTGTAATGCGTCCTTGCAGGGCCGCCAGTTGCAGCCGACCGCCCGGCGCCAGTTGCAGCGCCCCTTTCAGGTTCAGTGCCTGAGAACTGAGTTCCAGATCACTAATATCCAACGCGCCTTCAGGCAGGGTCCGTCCATCCACGATCAACTGCGTTTTGGGGCCGAAAAACGTATCCATTTTTTCAGCAATAAAAGGTGTCAGGTCACCACCCAGATCCGCGGTAAAGGCGATGCCCTCCTCCGCGCTAGCCGCGGCTGTTGGGGCCGAACGCAACCGAACCTGTCCGGTCACTCGTGGCTGCCCATCACTGCTCAGGCCGATATCGGCCGTAAAATCCGTCACCGGCCCGGACCCTTTCGCGGACAATCCGATCGGGGGACTGTCCGGCATTTTCAAAGCGGTCGAGATCAGACCCCCCGCGGCTTCGGTGACCTGAAGGTCAAGATCAATCTGGCTGTCAGTGTTCCGAAAACCCGCAGCTATGGAGATTTGATCACCGGCCCGATCCAGTCGGGTGATGTCCAGTTTGGTGTCCAGCGTCCCGTCGGCCAGCGACAGGTTGCCATTGACGGCCAGTTCCGCCGCAACGCCGATCAAAGGTTTGCCCAAGGCCAGCTCGCCAATGTGGATTTCGCCGATTTCGATGGCCACGGGCAGTTCAGGCAGTTGAAAAGCTTGGGTCTCGGCAGAAGCGGACGGTGTGTCCTTGGTCGTGGTGCCCGGCGCACGGGCGACGTCGATTTCCTGTGCGGTCAGCGCGTTGACCGAGAACCGCCCACGAATCAGCGCCAACCGGTTCCAATCCAGTTCCGCTCCCCGGATGGTCAGCCAGACCCCTTCATCATCGGCCACCGTGATCTCGGTAATGGTGGCGCGTGAACTCAGCGCGCCTTGCAGACCTTTGACGGTAACATTCTGATCGTCGCCCGACAGCGTGTCTTGTAGGAACCGCTCGATCATACTGCCGCCTTCGTCCTCCTGCGCGGGGCCGGCCACTGGCACAAGCATCAGCGTGCCAATCAGCAGAAGGTATGAAAGGTGCCGCCTCAAAACGCTTGCCCGATCCCGATATAGAATTGCAGACCGTTGCCGCTGGAGCCGCTTACCGGGAAGGCCAGGTCAAACCGGAGGGGTCCGAAGCCGCCCAAATCATATCTTACGCCGATACCGGCACCTGCATGATCTTCCGCGCCACTTCCTATAAAGGAAGAGGTATCGACGACACCGTAGTCGTAAAACCCAACCAACGACAGAGAATCTGTCACCTTGCCCCGGATCTCGCCTGAAAGTCCAAGGAACGATTTGCCGCCTGCGACACCGGTCCCGACCGGGATGCCAAGGCTTTCATAGGGTTGCCCGCGCACGGTTCCCGCACCACCGGAAAAAAACAGAAAGTCGGGTGTAACGCCATCTGCTGGCGGGCCAATGACTGATCCAAGTTGCGCCCGCGCTGCCAGCACAACCCTGCCGCCAGTTCCAAGGCTAGTATAGATCCGGCCGTCGACAAACAGGCGAATGCCCGTATCGGTGCCGGAAAAGCCAATGAAAGGCATGACTTCGGAATCCAGATAATAGCCGCGCGTGGCGCTGACTTTATTGTCGCGTTCATCCCTTTCCGAGCGGAAGGGCAGGATAAAGTATCTGAACTTGCGGCCACTTCCATAGGCGTCGTCAGCATCTGACCACTGTAACCCAGCCGAGGCTTCGGCATAGAGCGTGTCCGAGAATGTGCGGCGCGCACCATATGCCACAGACGCAACCGATACATTGTAGTTTTCTGTGTTGCGGCGCTCCAGCAACGCGTTCCAGAATGTATTGTCGTCCGGACCCAGACGATCGGGCTGATCCAGACGCAATCCGATCCGCCCATCAAGATCTTCGGAACCACCGATATTTCGTATCGCGGCCTCGAACCGCAGGCGTTCCGCGCGTTTGAACATGTTTCGATGTGTCCAGGTTGCGGTCACGTCGAGACCGTCGCGCGAGGCCAGCTCGAGCCCAAAGGTCAGCTGACGCTTTGGTAGGTCTTCGAATGTGGCGTCGAAATCCAGTGTCCCGTCGGGGTTTGCTGTCTCATGTTCCTGCAATGAGACGACGTTGAACGTGCCGGTTCGGCGCAAACGCGTTCCAACCTTCTGGATTTTTTCTGGTGAGTAAACTTCCCCGCTTGGGAAACCGGCGATTTTTTCGATGGACCGGTGGCGCACATCCGTGTCGCCCTTAATGAACATTCTGCCAAACGTCAGCCTGCGCCCCGGGTCCAGATCAATCTGCGCATCCAGACGGGCCTGTGCGTGACGGGCGATAATGGTCTGATCCTCAATTTTTGCTTTTGCGTGGCCTGCATTCCGCCAACCCTGCACACCGTACGAGCCTGCTTTTTGAATGACCCCTGTTGTTGCTAGTTTGCCGGGGGCGAAACCTTCGGGCAGCACGGTGCCAGACGCCAGGGGCTGAACAATGGCCGTGCCGAATTTGAAGCTTGGCCCGGTTTCAACGGTAATTGCGGCCCTGGCGATCTGTGCTGGCACAGTCAAAGAGCTCAACTCAGCGGCTTCCTGCCCGTCAAGCTTAATGCTGACAACCGGGCTGAAATACCCTTCGTCATACAAGATCTGCACAAGCGTGCGGTAATCCGACAAGGCGGCAGACAGGATCTCAAGTGGCGTATCCAGACCCCGCTCTTCCGCTGTTGTCACCGATGATGTCTTTTTCAGACGTTCAACAAGTTCCTTTGAAGCGCCCGGCGCCGTCAGAGAGGTTTCCAGCGCCATCAGAGCGGTCGGGGTCAGTGCCATGACAATGGCACTCAGCCAGCACTTCAAACGGCCTTGCGGCATGCGCCCTTGCATGAATAGCCCCAACTGTCCCAGTTCCAGATCTCAGCTACCGTGTGATGCACGGTCTTATAGTGTCAGGTTAGAACATCTGAATGCCGTTGGGAAAAGGGATAAACGCGGGATCGGGAAATTTTGGTCGAATTGTCCCGGCCTTTGCTGACACAATCGCTTTGCCGCACCTCGATTGGCAGACCGGAATTGCCGCAGTCCGGGCCAAAGCCAACCGTATACAACCAATGTCCTGGCCGGTCCTTGGCTTCGGCCCTGTGTAATTCACTAGGCAAACGGGCGGTTCTTCGGTATTCCCAATATATTGTCAACTGGTATCAAAAAAACCGAAAAAATGTCCTATCTCGACAACATCCGAACCTTTGTCAGGGTTTACGATCTGGGCAGCATGTCTGCGGCCGGGCGAGATCTGAGGATTTCGCCAGCGGTGACATCGGCGCGAATATCGCAGCTTGAGGACCATCTGGGTGTACGTCTGTTCCAGCGCACCACACGTAACCTGTCCCCGACAGAGCAGGGAAAAGCATTCTACCCCGGTGCGGTGGCGGTTCTGGATGCGGTGGACGAGGCCGAGGCTCAGGTCACGCATCTGACCGAGGCACCGCGCGGGTCGTTGTTCGTGGCGTCTCCACTGGGGGTGGGGCGGCGATTGCTGGCACCGCATGTGCCTGAATTTCTTGCAGAATACCCCGAGATTGATGTCCGCTTGCGCCTGACGGATCGCTCGGTTGACCTGACGACGGAAGGTCTTGATCTGGCGTTTTTCATTGGCCAGCCCGAGGACAGCACGTTGCGTATTCGCAAGATTGCCGACTGCCAGCGTGTATTGTGTACTGCGCCGGATTATGTGGCGCGGCGCGGTATGCCTAAAACCGGAGCTGACCTGATTGCCGACAAGCATGAATGCCTGAATCTGCGCTTTCCGGGTGCGACCGAGTTTCAGTGGATGCTGAAAACGCCCGATGGTCCGAAACGTTTTGCCGTGTCCGGGCGCTTCGAATGTGATGATGGGGATGTTTTGACGGACTGGGCGTTGTCCGGTCAAGGCATTGCAATGAAGCCGGTTTTCGAGGTGGCCGAGCATCTGAAATCCGGTCGCCTCGTACCGGTTGCGACGGAAACTCCGCCTGTTCCAGTTCAGATGGCCTGCCTATACACGCATCGACGCCATCAGGATCCAAAGGCACGCCTGTTCATGGATTTCATGATTGAACGGATCAGTAAGGTAGTCCGCGTTACAGAATACCCTATCGCGGGGCCTAAACCATAGGCACTGACCCGACGCTGTGCACGAAGGTAAGCCCGGTCACGGCGCGGCCATCAGGCGGGCCACGTCCAGCATGCGGGCCGAAAAGCCCCATTCGTTGTCGTACCAGCCGAAAACGCGCACCTGATTTTCACCGACCATGCGGGTTTCGGGCCCGGCGATGACCAGCGATTCCGGGCGCGCCCGCAAATCGGAGGACACCAGCGGCATATCCGTCCAACCCAAAACCGGGGACGCGTCAATGGCCTGACGCAAAGCATGATCGAAATCCTCGGCCCTCATGCCGCGTACCAATGTGACCACGAGGTCGACAGCTGAAACGCTGGCTGTCGGGACGCGAACTGCGGCCCCCGAGATGCGCCCGGCCAGATGTGGAACGACCACGTCGATCAGGTGTGTGGCGCTGGACGTTGTCGGAACCATGGACAACGCACCAGCCCGCGACCGGGCAAGGTCGCCGCGCGGGGCGTCAACCATGGGCTGGCTGTTTGTATAGCAATGGATGGTTGTCATATGGCCTGACAAAACACCACCAATGTGGTCCAGCACTTTGACCAGCGGTGCAAGCCCATTGGTTGTGCAAGAGGCGTTCGATACGATCCGGGCGCTGCCCAACTGATCCTCGTTCGCCCCCAGAACGACGGTTATGTCGGCCGCGGGCGAAGGGCCCGAGATCAGGACCTTGCTAGCGCCCGCAGATAACCCGCGACGCGCCACGTCGGATGTGCGCGCGACCCCGGTACAGTCCAGCATCACGTCTACGCCGGACAGGTCAACGCGTGTCAGATCGACACTGTGGGTCATAGGAACAGAGCGCCCGTCCACGATCAGCGTTTCATCCCCCTGTGACACATCGCCGGGATAAGGGCCGAAGGTGCTGTCGTATTTGAACAGGTAAGCGCAGGTCTCCAGCGGCGCGATGTCATTGATCAACACCAGCTCGATATCCGACCCTTCGGGCAGGGCCAGAACCTGCCGCAGGATCGTGCGGCCAATGCGGCCGAATCCGTTTATCGCGAGTTTCATGCGCAAGCTATGGCAGGGCGTCGGGGCGACCTCAATGCCTGATCAGCAACAGCTTACTTGCAACTGACCTGAGAAAAGAACTGACCCGAGATATTCTGGTACATGCTGTTGAAGATCACCTTGCAGCCCGTCGCTTGTTGAATGGCAGCAATAGCTTGCGTCGTGCGAAGGCGTGGGGGCGGGCCGAACGGGTTCAGGTTGTTGTTGTCGCGTGTGGCGCGATAAATGACCGGTGCGTCAGCGACCTGTGTCACAGCCCAGTTGCGGCTCATGACGAAGACGGATTTGGTCTCTTCCCCCGCAATGGCGGGTGCTGTGTGTAGGATTGCAGAGGTAGAGAGTACGGCAACGGGTATCAGGGCAAGGCGCAGTTTCATGGACAAATCTCCAATGCACTAAACAAGAATTTACCTGGAGTTCAGCAAATTCCGACCCTTGTGTGAAGCCCTGAGATAAAAAATCACTGCGATTTCCAGCCAGACCAGCGTTTAGCGGTGCGACAGGGACAGGGGCATATGCCGGTTGACGTCCTTGTAAAGCAGATACCTGAATCGACCCGGCCCCCCTGCGTAACAGGCTTGCGGGCAAAAGGCGCGCAGCCACATGTAATCTCCGGCCTCAACTTCGACCCAGTCCTGATTGAGGCGATAGACCGCTTTCCCTTCCAGAACATAAAGCCCGTGTTCCATCACATGAGTTTCGGCGAAGGGAATGACCCCGCCCGGTTCGAAATTGACAATGTTCACATGCATGTCATGGCGCAGGTCCTGTGGGTCTGCGAACCGCGTGGTGGACCATCGGCCTTCGGTGCCCGGCATTTCGACTGGCGTCACATCGCGTTCGTTGGTGATGATCGGGTCTGGCGCGGGCAACCCGGGAACAGCCTCATAGGCTTTGCGGACCCAGTGGAACCGCGCTGCCGTCTGGCCAGTGTTCCGCAATGTCCAGTCGCTGCCGACGGGGATGTAGGCATAACCGCCTGTCTCCAACACATGGTTTTCCGAGTTCAGCGTCAAAGTCACTGTCCCTTCGACGACAAAAAGCACCGCCTGAGCTTGCGCGTCTGTCTCTGGCTGATCGCTGCCGCCGCCGGGCTGCACTTCCATGATGTATTGCGAGAACGTTTCGGCAAATCCGCTGAGCGGGCGTGAAAGAACCCACAGGCGTGTTCCTTCCCAGAACGGCAGATAGCTGGTGACGATGTCGCGCATCGTACCTTTGGGAATGACCGCATACGCGTCGGTGAACATGGCGCGGTCGGTCAGCAACTGGTTCTGGCCGGGATGGCCGCCGGTCGGGGCGAAGTAGGTCGGATGGGTCATTTGTGTGCCTCGGGATCGTTTGAATGGCACTATGGGCACAAAGGCGCGGCGCTATTAGGTCCTGACGCGCGATAGGTTTGTTCGGGATATTTTGAAGGTCGGCGCCCCGGGGCTTGGCCCTGCTGAAACAGAGGTATATCCTTGGTCACAAATAATTTCAGTTCTGTGAGGCCCCTATGAAAGCCCAGTTGTTACCCATCATTGCCGCGTGTGGCGCCCTTTTGATGACCGGTTCCGCCGACGCCAAGTCACTCTCCCGAATCATAGCTGAGATGGGGCTGTCCCCGGCAGACTTTGAAGTGGTTAGTGAAACCTCGAATGCGCTTTTGAACAATGGCACGCCCTCTGTAGGGCAGGAACGGTCCTGGCAAAACGACGAGACCGGCTCAAAAGGAACGATCCGGGTGCAAAACGTTCAGGGCAACTGCGTCGGCCTTCAGCATGTCATCCAGCCGGAAGGCAGCGATCAAAGCCGAGAAATCAGAACCCGCCGGTGTAATGACGGTAACGGAAACTGGATCCTGACACCCTGATCTCTGACTTGGCTATCAGTACCCGAGGTCCCGGCTGACTTCGTGCAGCAGGGGATCGCCGGATTTGAGCCTGTGGTAGTTCTCGGCCACATCCGACAGTGCATCGCCCAGATACCAGCCCGAGACGTGCGGTGTGATCGTCACAGCGGGGTGCCGCCACAAGGGGCTGTCCTTCGGCAGCGGTTCCTGTGATGTGACGTCCAACACCGCATGGCCCGGAGAACCGTTATCCAGCGCCGCGATCAGTGCCGCCTCGTCAATCAGGTTTCCGCGTCCGGCGTTCAGCAACTGACTGCCCGGCTTCATCGCGGCCAGCGTCTGTGCGTCAAACAGACCCACGGTTTGCGGCGTCGAAGGCAGGATGGCACAGACGTGATCACATTGCCCCAATAGCCGTGGCAGCGCGTCTTGCCCATGCTGGCAGGTGACACCATCGATGGACTTTGGTGAGCGGCTCCAGCCCATGACCTGAAACCCGACGGCACGTAACATGCGGGCAGTGCGGGCCCCGATATGGCCCAGACCCAGAACGCCCACAACCGTATCAGGTGTGAAAACGGGCGCGCGCGGCAACCACTCGGCGCGCCTCTGGGATGCCTCGTGAAAGACCATGTGGCGCTGAGCGCGCAGAATATAGGCGAGAAACCATTCGGCAATGCCCTGCGCAGGCGCGTCTGGCTTCAATCGCGCCACACGGATATGCGGAGGCAGGTCCGGATGGCCAACTATGGTCTCAACCCCGGCCCCCAGCTTCTGAACCAGTTTCAGGTTGGGCAGCTTCGTCGGGTGATTGCTTTGCATGCTGACTACCGCCAGCATCGTAATGTCGTTGGGGTCGCCCAGCGTTTCGGGTGTGCGGATGTCGGCACCAGGCGCCAGGGCCTGTAAAGTGGCGGCGATTTCCTCATCCCCAATCCAGTCCGACAGCCCGGTTTCAATCAACAACGCCATATGCGAACCCCACTTGGATTTGATGTGGTGACGTCCCGTCACAGCGGTGGACAGGATCAGGTCTGTTAAGCCATCCTCGTGCCTAAAAGTACAGCCCGGTTTCAAAACCCGAAAAGGACAGTTTCGTGAAGATACCACTCACCGCGCACCGGGGAAACCACGTTACATCGCAATCGGTTACCGGTATGAGTGAGCCGAGGCACACAACGCAGCGAATGACCAGAGGGGACTGATGGCAGGGCTCGACTTCACGGATCAGACCTATTTTCATCAGCGCGAGGATGGGGCGTTTGTAGGACATGATCCTGCACGCGGTCCGTGGTCTGCCGATCATTGCCACGCAGGGCCGGTCAGCGGGTTGATAGTGCGGGCAGCGGAAACTGAGGTTGGCCCCGAAAAGATGCTGACCCGCCTGACAGTTGACCTGTTGCGCCCTCTGCCCCTGGCCGGGTTGCGGGTTGCCGCAGAAACCACGCGCCATACCAAGACGCTGGCGACCACACGGGTTACGGTGCATGATCTGGATGACACACTCTGCGCCACGGCCACCACCATGCATCTGGTGCGGCGCGATCTAGGCGTGGTGGCAAACGTCGAAACCAGCGCGCCACAGTTGGAAGACGCGGTAGAAGGTCCTTTTCCAATCGGCGAGATTCGTCATGATTTGAAGGGGTTTGCCCACTACAGTGACATCCTTTATCCCAAAGACGGCAAACAGGGGGCCGGACCCAAAACGGTCTGGATGCGCACCCCAAAGCTGTTGAGCGGCGAAGATCAGTCGCCCATTCAGGCACTGTGCCCGTTGGCGGATTGCGGCAATGGAATCTCGTGGAATGCTCCGACGTCGGAAATGGGGTTCATGAACACCGATCTGACCGTGAATATCCACCGCGAACCGGTGTCAGATTGGCTGGCGTCCCGTTCGGTTTCACATTGGCAACCTACGGGCATCGGCATGTCTCAGTCCGTGCTTTTCGACACGCAGGGTCCTGTAAGAACCGCTCTGCAAACACTTGTGCTGTTCCCGCCAGTCTGAAGGTCGGCCAGTTTCCGCATGTGTGTGTAAAGGCCGTTGTCGCCGTGTCCCTTCAGACCTATATTGCGCATATGCGCTGGCTGTTCACTGTCATGACCTGTTGCCTGCCGATCCCGGCACTATCCCACCCGCATGTCTTTATCGACACCGGGCTGGAATTCATCGTGGATGAGGCCGGTCACCTGACCCATATCCGGGTGACTTGGGCATATGACGAATTCTACTCTCTGCTTGTTCTGGAAGACATGAATTTGGATCAGGATGCTGACGGCATTTTGACGAAAAGCGAAGAAGAACGTCTGAGCGGGTTCGATATGCAATGGGTCGAGGGGTATAACGGCGACTTCGTGCTCACCAAAGACGGAGCGCTGGTTGCACTGTCCGGTCCAATGGAGCCCAGTGCGACAACGGAAGATGGGCGGGTCGTGACCACCCATATGCGCGCGGTCGAAGGCGACGCGATACCTGCCACAGGGCTTTCCGCCAAGGCATTTGATGAGTCCTTCTATACGGCCTACGAGATTACGCGCCCTGTAACCGTGACGGGCCCGGCTTTATGCCGGGTGGATCGTAACGATCCCGACATAGACGGGCAGCTTGCACAGATGCAGGCGTTTCTGTTGACACTGGACGCGGATTACGACCTGGAGGAAAACGATATTCCATTGGTTGGTGAGAACTTTGCGACTGAGATCCTCGTTTCATGTCCCGTTTCCTGATTGTTCCGGTCGCTCTGGCCTTTGGTTTGCTGCTTTGGTTCTGGGGCAGTGGTGGGTTTGACAGCCTGGCAAGTTGGGCAGCCGGAGAGCAGCGGGACTTTCAGAACCAGATCGCGCGGTCCTTGCGTGCCGCGCGTGCGGAACAGCCTCAGGCGGTGGCCACGCTTCTGACCGTCTGTTTCGCCTACGGGTTCTTTCATGCCGTGGGTCCGGGCCACGGGAAGGTTTTGATCGGGGGCTACGGTTTGGGTCGGCGTGTTGCCTTCTGGCGGTTGTCGGCGATTAGCGTATTGTCCAGTTTTGGACAGGCGGTGATGGCGGTTGTGCTGGTCTACGCGGGGGTGCTGGTCTTTCAGATGTCCCGCGAAAGCCTTGTTGGGACGACCGAACAGGTGATGGCTCCGATCAGCTACGGAGCCATTGCGTTGATTGGGCTTTGGTTGGTTGTACGGTCTGTGCGCAATTTCGCACGACAACGAAAAAAGCATGTCCCTAACGATCACACCCATCAGCACCATCATGATGACGGAGACTGCGCGGAGTGCGGTCATCGTCATGGTCCAACCGCGGACGAGGTTGCGAATGTCGGCACATTGCGCGAAGCCCTGATCCTGATCGCAGGCATAGCTGCACGGCCTTGTACCGGTGCCTTGTTTGTACTGATCCTGACGTGGCAAATGGGCATCGCCATGGTGGGGATCGCGGGTGCTTTTGCCATGGCGCTTGGCACGGCGACTGTGACTACGCTGGTCGGGTGGACGTCTTTTGGTCTGCGCGGCGGGCTGCTGGCTTCGGCTTCGGCCACGCGCTTTGCGTCGATTTTGGCACCCAGCATCGAACTGGTGGCAGGACTTACAATTGCGGTGATTGCAGGCGGGTTGCTTCTGCGCGCGGTTTAGATCAGTCGAACACCGGTTCCGGGTATCCGACCCGCGCCAGATAAAGCCCCTGCGGCGGACATACCGGCCCGCAGGCAGCGCGGTCGGTGGCTTCCAAAGCCTCACGCACGTTGTCCGGGGTCCACGCTCCCGCCCCGACACGTTCCAGAGTGCCAACGAAACTGCGCACCTGATTGTGCAGGAACGACCGGGCGCGCACGTGGAAATGAACCTCGGGGCCGGAAAAGCCCTCGACCCGTTCAACGCGCAGTTCATCAAGGGTTTTGACCGGGCTGGCCGCCTGACAGATGGAGGACCGAAAGGTGGTGAAATCATGCCGGCCCAGCAGCATGTTTGCCCCTTCCTGCATGGCGTCAACATCCAACTGGTGGCTAATCTGCCAGACCTGTCCCCGGTCGTGGGTTGCAGGCGCACGGCGCATCAGGATGCGGAACAGATATTGCCGTTCAACCGCTGAAAACCGCGCGTGCCAATCCTCGGCCACTGGGGCGGCCTTAACGATAGCCACTGGAAGAGGCTTGAGATGATAGTTCAGCGCCTCAGACAGGCGAAACGGGTCCCATTCCATTGCCATGTCGCAATGGGCAACCTGCCCCAGAGCGTGAACACCGGCGTCTGTGCGCCCTGCTGCGGCAATTGTGTGGCCGCCCGGCTGAATTCGGGAAAGCGCCTGTTCGATGGCACCTTGCACGGATGGTTGATCCTTTTGCCGCTGCCATCCGGCAAACGGCTCCCCCTGGTATTCAACTTTCAACGCATATCTGGGCATGTGCCGCTGGTACAGCGCAGCGCAGGATCGGGCAAGGGGGCGAAAGCGCTGGTATGTGCCGCGACCGCTACCTATCTTGGGTAAAAGGAAAATTGCGGGGCGGCGGATTGGTCATCTCTTCACTGGCAGACAGTCTTGCGCGTGGCGTCGAAAGTATCGGCGACAGCGTGTCCGAGACATTTTTCGAGCCGGTCATCCGTTTGGGTGTCACCGGGCTGGCACGATCCGGCAAAACAGTATTCATCACTTCGTTGGTTGCCAATCTGTTGGATCGGGGCCGTATGACCGGGCTTGTTGCGCAGCAGGAGGGGCGGATCAATGCCGCCTTTCTGCAACCCCAGCCGGATGACACTGTGCCCCGGTTCGATTATGAATCGCACCTGTCTGCCCTGACGGGACCGACACCGCACTGGCCAGACAGCACGCGTGCGGTGTCTGAATTGCGTTTGTCCTTCAAGGCCCGTCCCGCCGGGCTGCTTGCCGGGTTGCAAGGGCCGCGCACGGTCCATTTGGATATCGTCGATTACCCCGGCGAATGGCTGCTGGATCTGGCCTTGCTGGACAAATCTTACGCAGACTGGTCTCAGGAAACTCTGGCACGGATCGAGACCCGTGCGGAGGCTGCCGCGTATCTGGCGCTGGTCCAAAATACAGACCCGTCGGTAGGGCACGACGAACCTGCCGCACAAGCTCTGGCCGCGTCGTTCACCGCCTATCTCAACGCAGCGCGCGATGCCGGGTTTTACGACTGTACGCCGGGACGTTTCCTTCTGCCGGGCGATCTGGCGGGATCTCCGGTGCTGACCTTTGCACCGCTGGCAATCACTGGCTCGTCGCGGCGCAGGACCCTTCAGCGCGAGATGGAACGGCGGTTTGAAGCTTATAAATCTCAGGTCGTGAAACCGTTTTTTCGGGATCACTTCTCGCGGATTGATCGGCAGGTGGTTCTGGTTGACGCGCTGGGCGCAATTCACAAGGGTCCTCAGGCCGTTGAAGATATGCGCCGCGCGATGGCCGATATCCTGTCGGCTTTTCGTCCGGGCCGGAACGCATGGCTGAGCCAGCTTTTGCTGGGCAAAAAGGTCGAACGCATCCTGTTTGCAGCGACAAAAGCGGACCACCTGCACCACACGCAACATCCCCGCCTGACCGCGATTATCGAGGCTTTGACGCGCGAGGCGCGCGATCGTGCGAATTTCGCCGGGGCCCGGACCGCAGCCCTGTCTCTGGCATCGCTGCGTGCAACGACCGAAGAGATTCGCAGCCACGACGGAACCGATCTGCCATGCGTGCGTGGTACTTTGTTGGACAGCGGCAAACAGGCCGCTTTCTATCCCGGAGACTTGCCCGAGGATCCGGCGCATCTGTTGGGTCCGGCGCGAAATGGAGCGGAGAGCTGGTTGAACGAAGACTATGGGTTCATGGCCTTTGCCCCGGCAAAACTAACCCTGAAACCCGGTGACGGCCCTCCGCATATCCGACTGGATCGTGCGGCGCAGTTTCTGATCGGAGACAGATTGTGATCGCGACACTGCGCCCCGCACGCACCACAGATGCCGGTACAATCGGTACGATCCTGCACGGCTTCGCCTTGGAAAACGACTGGATGCCCAAACTGCACAGCTGTGCTGAAACCATCGCCTTTTGCGGCCGGATGATTGATCAGGATTGGGTCACTGTGGCCGAGGCAGAGACAGGTGTGGTCGGGTTTCTGGCGCTGAATGGTGGTGAAATCCATTCACTTTATCTGGATGCGCAAGCTCGGGGGCAGGGGATTGGTCAGCAATTGCTGGATCACGCGAAAGCAAGCCAGCGGCAGCTGGGCTTGTACGCGTTTCAAGGAAATTCCCGTGCCTGTCGGTTCTATGAGCGAAACGGCTTTGCCGAAGTGGCACGCAGCGATGGGGCGGAAAACGATGAAAACCTGCCGGACATAAGGTTTGTCTGGCACTGCAGGGATACGACAAATGGCTAAAGGTCCGGTTCTGATCGATCTTGACGATGATGAACCCGCTGCTGATGTCGCGCAGGCAATACCGGTGCCGGATATTGTGCCGCCTGAAGGGCAGGCGATGCAAAGCGCGGCCCGGCTGGCGGCCCGCAAACCCTCAGTCCTTGCGCGCTGGTTCTGGGGGCTTGCGCTTTCGGTGGTCGGGGCGGCCATATCGGTGGCTGCCTGGGATTTTGCAACCTCTCTGGTGGAGCGGACGCCCGTATTGGGTTGGATCGTTGCCGGACTGTTGGCTGCATTGGTTCTGGTGGTGGTGATCATCGCGCTGCGCGAGCTCGCGGCTTTGGGGCGGTTGTCCCGTGTTGATGGGATGCGCCGTGCTGCAGATACTGCACTGGCTGATGAAAACCTGGCTCAGGCGCGGGCCGTCACACACCGGATTATCGCATTCTACAAAGGGCGCGAGGATACCCGCTGGGGTCGCGAGCGATTGTCCGAGCGTATGGATGAACAGTTCGATGCCGAGGCGCTTTTAAACCTTGCCGAGGATGAGCTGTTGGCCCAGCTCGACGCCGCCGCCAGCCGTGAGGTTGAGGCCGCAGCACGGCAGGTTGCCACCGTGACCGCTCTGGTCCCTCTGGCACTGGCGGATGTTGTAACGGCACTGGCTGCGTCCCTTCGGATGATCCGTCGCATTGCGGAAATCTACGGGGGGCGGGCTGGCACGTTGGGAAGCTGGCGTCTGACGCGTGCCGTCTTTGTGCATCTGGTCGCAACTGGGGCGGTGGCCGTTGGTGACGATCTGCTGGAACCTGTTCTTGGCGGATCCGTTCTCAGCAAATTGTCCCGACGGTTCGGAGAAGGTCTGGTCAACGGTGCGCTCAGCGCCCGAGTGGGCGTGGCCGCGATGGAAGTCTGCCGCCCGTTACCATTCTCAAAACGCCACAAACCCTCCATGCGGGGCATCATCAAGCGAGCCTTGCAGGGTCTATTCTCCAAGGGTTGATCCAGAGCAAAGCGTCAGAACACTCCCTTCGGCACTCTGCCTGTGAAAAAGGAGCTAGCCATGACGGATCACGGTCACAGTCCGCAGGAAATCGCCGACCGGATCAATGCTCCGCCCGGGCGTGGCGTGTTGCGCGACGTTGTGTATGGCGGCATTGACGGTTCCGTCACTACGTTTGCCATTGTCGCCGGTGTCGCGGGGGCGGGTCTTTCCCCGTTTGTCATCGTGGCGCTTGGTCTGGCAAACGTTCTAGCAGACGGATTTTCCATGGCCGCAGGTAACTATTCGGGCACCAAGGCCGAACTGGACAACATACGGCGCATTCGGGCGATCGAGGAACGCCACATCGCACTCTACCCCGACGGCGAGCGCGAGGAGGTCCGTGAAATTCTGTCACAAAAAGGGTTGTCAGGGGAAATTCTGAACGAAGCCACCGCCGCGATCACGTCGAGCCACGAACATTGGGTCAACCTGATGATCGAGGGTGAATATGGGCTGGGCAGTGTAGACCCGCATCCGATGAAAGCCGCGTTGGCCACGTTTTTCGCGTTCCTTGTGGCCGGGATGATCCCGCTGCTGCCGTTTTTAGCGTCGGTGGAGAACGCTTTTGAGATGTCGATCTGGATGACGTTGGGGGTTTTCTTTGCGATTGGAGCATTCAAAAGCCGGTGGTCGTTGGCGGCTTGGTGGCGATCAGGTATCGAAACGCTGTTGATCGGTGGTTCGGCGGCACTGATCGCGTATCTCGTCGGGTCTCTGTTCCATCCATAAATGTCGCAGCTCGGTAGTCGCGACTGGTCAAAGCTTCCCGGATAGGTAGAGTGGCGCAAAACGGGTGCAAAGGCTAATGGCAGATCACGAGCTTTCTGGAAAGAACGTTTTGGTTCTGGGTGCTTATGGCTTCATCGGCGCCGCCGTCACGCGGGCAGTGTCAGCCGCAGGTGCCACGGTTCAGGGCATGGGGCGCAATCCTGAGCAAGGGGCAAAGGTCCTGCCGGGGGTGTCGCTGAAACAGGGCGATTTGCGAGATCTGTTGCACAAGGAAGACTGGCAGGACCTGCTGGCCAACTTCGATGTCGTGGTGAATTGCGCGGGGGTTTTGCAGGATAACGCGCAGGACAACCTTGAAGCGGTGCACCATTCAGCAATCACAGCCCTTGCAGAGGCCTGCGCTAAAGGTGGCATCAGCGTTGTTCAGATCTCGGCAATCGGGGCAGAGCCGGACGCGAGCACGCATTTCCTGCGCAGCAAGGCGCGCGGAGATGCCGCTTTACGTTCATCGGGCGTAACACTTTGGATCCTGAAGCCGGGGCTAGTTATCGGGCAAACGGATTATGGGGGAACGGCGTTGCTGAGAATGCTGGCTGCCGTGCCTTTTGTTCAACCGCTGGCTTACCCCGATACACCCGTTCAATGCATCGGGATGCCCGACCTGTGTGACGTCGTGATTGCCGCCGTTGCCGGTCGCCTACCGCAGGGTAATTACGATCTGGTCGAGGATATCCCGCATAGTTTGTCGGACGTGGTGCGCTGCACGCGGCAGTGGCTCGGGTTTCCTGCCGCGCGCTTTCATTTGGTCCTGCCGCCTGTCCTGACAAAAGCCGTTGCGTCCATGGCGGACTGTCTGGCCCGGTTGGGTTGGCGGTCTCCGCTGCGCAGCACGGCGATGACGGTCATGGCGGATGGCGTGGTTGGCGACCCCGGCCACTATCGTGCAGCGGCCGGGCGCGGGATTGCCGCCTTGCCTGATGTCTACGCCAAGCTGCCTTGCGCGCGCGAGCATCGGTTGACCGCTCGGATGACGCTGTTGATGCCGCTGATCGTTGCAACACTCAGCCTGTTCTGGTTGCTGTCGGGCCTGTTTGGTTTGGCGGGTTTATCCACGGCTTCTGGCATGCTGGTCGAAGCAGGGTGGTCATCCGCCATGGCGGTGACCAGCGTTGTGTTCTGGTCCCTGATCGACATAGCGCTGGGTCTGGCCATCCTGTGGCGCCGATGGGCGGCGCGGGCCTGCGTGGCGCAGTTAACCGTGTCCGTGTTCTACCTGATCGCCGCTTCGATCACGATGCCGGACTTGTGGTTGGACCCGCTGGGGCCGCTGGTGAAAATCCTGCCCGCGATGATCCTGTCGCTTGTGGCGCTGCCCTTGTTTGAGAGCCGATGATGGACCCTGAACTGATTTTGCGATGGCTGCACGTCATCGGTGCATGTGTGCTGCTGGGAACTGGGGCAGGGATCGCCTTTTTCATGCTGATCGCGCACCGGACAAACGACCCGCGCGTCATCGCCCATACGGCGGGTACGGTGGTTCTGGGTGACCTTCTGTTCACCACGACCGCTGTCATCCTGCAACCGGTGACCGGAGCGCTGCTTGCCTGGCAGATCGGGTGGTCTTTGGGTGAAGGATGGATTGTGTTGTCTCTGGTACTTTATGTTTTGACGGGCCTGTTCTGGTTGCCGGTGGTTTGGGTCCAAATCCGGTTGCGGGACCACGCGCGAACGGCGGCAGAGCAGGGAACGCAACTGCCACCGGAGTATTACCGCTTGTTTCGGTTCTGGTTCGCCTGCGGGGTTCCGGCGTTTCTGGCGGTTTTGACCATCCTTTGGCTGATGATCGCCCGCCCGGCGATTTCTGTGCTTTAGACTTTCTCACGGCTTTCCTGACTGTTGCTGACCGACAGCACAAGATAGCTTGGCCGAAATTACGGATCGGAGCGACTCGGTTGGAAACGCTGCTTGTTCTTATTGGCCTGGTTGTTCTGGCCATCCCGGTGACATTGATTGCCCTTCTGGTCGGGCATTCCCGATTGCGTCGCCGGGTCGAACAACTGGATGCGCAGATCAATGCGTTGGTGTCGCGTGATGCACCGGCATCGCTGCAACCGGAACAAGATGCACCTTCACCGCAACCTGTGGCAGAGGAACAGGTTCAAAGCCCAGGGCCGTGGGCCGCGCCAAAGCGACAGGAAGACGAAAGCGCCGAAGATGTAGACACCGACGCCGCTACGCCTGCAATTGTATTTCGCCATGACCGGTTTGCCGCGCTGGGCGCGTGGCTGCGTGAGAACTGGTTTTACGCTGTCTCGGCCCTGTCGCTGGCATTGGCCGGTATTTTCCTCGTGCAATATGGCGTTGAGAACGGATTGTTACCTCCGGTGGCCCGCGTTTTCGCCGCGCTTGGTTTTGGTTCGGCTTTGATTGTCGGGGGCGAGGTTCTGCGCCGCAGGTTCGGGGATGACGAAGCGGTGGCCACTGCCTACTTGCCATCGGTCTTTTCCGGGGCCGGTCTTGTCACCTTGTTCGGGGCCATCTTGTCTGCGCGGCAGCTCTATGGCCTGATCGGGGCCGAGACAGCTTTGGCAGGTATGGTTGTCATCGCGCTTGTTGGTCTTGTTCTGGGGTGGTTCCACGGCCCGCTGCTGGCTGCGGTTGGACTGATCGGAGCTTTTGCCGCACCCTTTTTGGTTGGGGGCGCATCTGACGATCCTTCGTGGCTCTATGCCTATTTTCTTTTGGTTGCCGTTTTGGGGCTGGGTATCGACACGGTGCGGCGCTGGGCATGGATTTCTGTTCTGACGTTGGTCGGCGTTTATGCGGCAAACCTGCTTTTGATAAGTGGCGCACCGAATACGGTACCGGGGTATCTGGTTGCGACAACAGTGCTGGCGCTTCTGGCAACAGCCATTCCGGTGCGGCGCGTTTGGCCGAATCATGCAGGGCGTATGATGTCTCAGGTAATCCGCACCCCCGGAACCCGCCCGTGGCCCGAGTTTCCAACTCGGCTCGCCGCCGGAGCGATTGCGGCCAGTGCCGCGATCCTGTCCTGGCATTGGGCAGACTCAGCAGCTGAATTCTGGCTGGGTGTCTGCCTGCTGTCCGCCCTGCTTCTGGCGCTGCTTTTGTGGGCCAAGGATGCGCCAGCCCTTCAGGATCTGACCGTGCTACCTGCGACGGGCCTTGTGTTTTTTGTGGCGGCTCACGGGCTGGAATACGGCGCGGTTCAGCGCAGTTTCGCCGACACCTATGCCGAGACGCCCGAGGCCGACTTTCCGATGGTGGCCACCGTGCTGGTTGCTTTGGGCGCGCTCATGTCGATTTTGATGGCATGGCGGTCATTCAGGGTAAACCAGTATCGTGCAATCTGGGCCGGGTGGGCTGTCATTTTTGCACCAGCGCTGGCCATCGCTTTGGAATTGGGCTGGCATCCCGCCACGGTTATCGGTGCGTACGCCTGGGCCCTACACGCGATTGTCCTGGCAGTTCTGATGGTGTTTCTGGCCGGGCGTTTTGGTCGCGCCGACGGCGATGACCGGATGCGGGCTGCTCTGGCCACGTTGTCGGCGCTGTCCTGTCTGGTCTTTGCCTGCGTCATCGTGCTCAGCTCGGCCGCGCTGACGATTGCGCTGGTGGCCAGCGTCGTCGCAGCAGCAGCGTTGGATCGCAGATTCACCTTGCCGCAGATGAGTTGGTTTATCTGGGCCGGTGTCTTCGCCGTCACCGTGCGCTTGGTGCTTGACCCGGGTCTGGACTGGGCCAATGCGGCCCCGGTGTCCGAAATGGCGATGGTTTATGGCGCGGCCACATTGGGTTTTGTGGCTGGCTGGTGGCTGTTGCGTCCCTTGCAGCGGCCGGTTGCAGCACTGCTGCTGGAAAGCGCGGCATGGGCGACGGGCGGCATTCTGCTGTCCCTGTTGCTACTGCGGTGGCTTGAAGGTTTCGGTGAAGGCGGGGCCGACAACAGCCATTGGGGTCTGGGCCTGCTGGCGGTCATCTGGCTGCTGCTGGCCTTTGCTCAGGTTCAGAGGTTTGGGCTGGGCGGCAAGCTGAATTATGCCCGGTACGCGTTGGCGGCGTTCTTTGCCGGTCATGGCTTGTTCCGTCTGACCTTGGCGTTGACCGAACAAAACCCGTTGTTGAACCCCAACGCCGACCCGGTGCTTGGCCCACCGATTCTGAACACCCTTGTCCTTGCTTATCTGGTGCCTGCACTGACCATTGGATTCTCGGCCTGGCGGATCAGGGACATGCCAAAGCAGATCAGGCTGGCAAGCTACGCCATTGCGGGCGCGTTGATTGCCGTGTGGTTTGGGTTGACCATCCGCCATGTCTGGCAGGGAGCAGCAGGCATGTTTGAAGGCAACGGCGTCACGCAGCCCGAGCTTTATACATATACCCTTGTTCTGCTGCTGGTCGGGGCGGTGCTGTTCTACCAATCTCTGGCACGTGGTTCGGATGCGATGCGCAAGGCGGGGCTGGTGGTGATCGGGCTGGCGGTGGCCAAGGTCTTCCTGATCGATATTGCCGGTCTGGGTGGGTTGATCCGGGTGTTCTCACTGCTGGCGCTGGGGCTTGGGCTCGCTGGTCTGGCATGGCTGAATCGCTGGGCCAAGCTGCGCCATTCGCCGCATGGGCCGGAACCTCTGGACCATTGAAGGCAGGCGTCTTATAAGCGCGGCCATGTATGACCGGACGGCCATCATTATTCGAATTATATCCCCGGCGCTCTGACCCTCTGAGACGCCGGGCAAAGGTGTTTGAGAACTCGCACCGACCGCTTCGATCCAAGTACGACCAGATCATCCAAAGGACGCTCAAAATGTGCGCCGACACGATTCAAACGCCTGACTATAAAGACACGCTGAACCTGCCAAAAACCGATTTTCCCATGCGTGCGGGCCTGCCCGCACGCGAACCCGCATGGTTGGAGCGGTGGGAGACCATCGGTGTCTATGACCGCTTGCGCGAGAAAACGGGCCGCAAACCCTTTACTCTGCACGACGGCCCCCCCTATGCGAACGGCCACCTGCATATCGGCCACGCACTGAACAAGACGATCAAGGACATGATCGTGCGCTCCCATCAGATGATGGGCTTCGACGCGCGTTACGTGCCCGGTTGGGACTGCCACGGCCTGCCGATCGAATGGAAGATCGAAGAACAGTACCGCAAGAAGGGCAAGAACAAGGACGAGGTGAACATCATCGACTTCCGTCAGGAATGCCGCAACTTCGCCGAAGGCTGGATCGACATCCAGCGGGAAGAGTTCAAACGTCTGGGCGTCACCGGCAACTGGCCTGATCCCTACATCACCATGGACTTCCATGCCGAGGCCGTGATTGCTGACGAATTCATGAAATTCCTGATGAACGGCACGCTGTATCAGGGCTCGAAACCCGTGATGTGGTCGCCCATCGAGAAGACAGCGCTGGCCGAAGCCGAGGTCGAGTATCATGACAAGGAAAGCTTTACCATCTGGGTGAAGTTCAAGGTCGTGAACGCGGGTAATCTGGATGATGCATTCGTCGTGATCTGGACGACGACACCTTGGACCATGCCGTCGAACAAGGCAGTCGTGTATGGCAAAGACATCTCTTACGGTCTGTACGAAGTCACCGGCGCGCCTGAGGAATGCTGGGCTAATGTGGGTGACAGGTTCCTGCTGGCTGACAATCTGGCCGCAGATGTGTTGGGTCGTGCCCGTTTGAACGACGATCAGTGGACCCGCGTACGTGATGTCGCCACTGACGAGCTTGAAGGTCTGCAACTGACCCACCCGCTGGCCGGTGCCGAAGGTGGCAATGGCGAATGGGACGATATCCGCGACTTCCGCGCTGCCGACTTTGTAACCGACACCGAAGGAACAGGCTTCGTTCACTGCGCGCCCTCGCACGGGATGGAGGAATTCGAACTCTATCGCGATCTGGGCATGTTGGAGCAGGTCATCACCTACAATGTGATGGATGATGGTTCGTTCCGTGCCGATCTGCCGTACTTTGGTGGCAAGTTCATCCTGTCGCGCAAGGGCGGTGAGGGTGACGCGAACAAAGCCGTCATCGACAAGCTGGCCGAGGTCGGCGGGTTGCTGGCGCGTGGCAAGATCAAGCACAGCTATCCGCATTCGTGGCGCTCGAAAGCGCCGATCATCTATCGCAACACGCCGCAGTGGTTTGCATCCGTTGACCGCAAGCTGGATGACGGCATGGGTGAGATGGGGGACACCATCCGCGAACGTGCGCTTCGCTCGATCGACGAACTGGTCAAGTGGACGCCGCAGACCGGCCGTAACCGCCTCTATTCGATGATCGAAGCGCGCCCGGACTGGGTTCTGTCCCGCCAGCGTGCCTGGGGCGTGCCGCTGACCTGTTTCACCAAGAAAGGTGCCTTGCCCACCGATGCGGATTACCTGCTGCGCAACGCAGACCTCAACGCGCGTATCAAGGCGGCGTTCGAGAAAGACGGCGCGGATATCTGGTACACCCACGGGTTCAAGGAGAAAATCCTTGACGGCATCGCCAACCCCGATGACTACGATCAGGTGTTTGACGTGCTGGATGTGTGGTTCGACTCGGGCTCGACCCACGCCTTTGTTCTGCGCGACCGCGAAGATGGGACCGAGGACGGTATCGCCGACGTCTACATGGAAGGCACCGACCAGCACCGTGGTTGGTTCCATTCATCCATGTTGCAGGCCTGCGGCACCAAAGGCCGCGCGCCTTATCGCAACGTCGTGACCCATGGTTTCACGCTGGATGCCAAGGGCAACAAGATGTCCAAGTCGCTGGGAAACACCATCGTACCGGAAGAGGTCGTCAAGCAGTACGGCGCCGATATCCTGCGCCTTTGGGTGGCACAGACCGACTACACGGCCGACCAGCGGATCGGGCCGGAGATCCTGAAAGGCACCGCCGACAGCTATCGCCGTTTGCGCAACACTATGCGGTTTATGCTGGGCTCGCTGGCGGATTTCACCGAGGCCGACCGCGTTGCGCCCGAAGACATGCCGCGTCTGGAACGCTGGGTGCTCAGCCGGCTGGCCGATCTGGATGAGCAGGTTCGCAAGGGCTATGCGTCTTTCGATTTCCAGGGCGTATTCAGCGCGGTCTTTACCTTTGCCACGGTTGATCTGTCGTCCTTCTACTTCGACGTTCGCAAGGATGCACTTTATTGTGACGGCGACACGCCGCGCCGTCGTGCCGCGCGGACGGTCTTGGATATCCTGTTCCATCGCCTGACCACGTGGCTTGCACCGGTTCTGGTTTTCACCATGGAAGAGGTCTGGTTGGAGCGCTTTCCGGGCGAAGATAGTTCGGTCCATTTGGTCGACTTCCCGGAAACGCCTGCGGATTGGCGTTTTGCCGAACTGGAAGAGGCTGTTGCCAAAGTGCGCCGTGTACGCCGTGCAGTGACGGCCGCGCTTGAGATCCAGCGTCAGGACAAGGTGATCGGCTCCAGCCTCGAAGCAGCTCCGATTGTGCATGTTGAGGACAGTGAAACCCTTGATCTGCTGGTGACCTTTGACGTGGACGATCTGTGCATCACGTCAGGCCTGACTGTGACCGGCGACCCGGCCCCGGCCGAAGCGTTCCGCGTACCCGAAATCGAAGGCGTTGCCGTCGTGTTCGAGAAGGCCGAAGGCGAGAAGTGTCAGCGCTGTTGGAAAATCCTTCCTGACGTGGGCCGCCACGCCCACGCCGGAGTTTGCCGACGCTGCGATGAAGCGCTAAGCTGATGGAAACCGCCCTCTCGATCTTCCGAGGGGGCGTTTTTCGTTTCACGTCTGCGCGGACTGCGGTGTCGGATTAAACAGGTCAAAGCCAATGGCTGGTTCCTTCAGGGCCTTCCAGACCTGATAATCCGTGAAATATCCAGTGTGCCCACCAGGATCGACCGGGATGTTGCGATTTACGGATATCAGCCCGCCTTCAATCTCGGTCCCTACAAAGTCATCCTGCCGGAAGATGTTGAACCATGCGGCGTTCAGGTTTCTGGGAACGACCGTGAACATTTCCGGAAAATAGCGCTGATAAATATGGGTCACAGGACAGCCCATCGTGATCAGCGTCAGGGTGCGCCCGTCAATCAGCTTTTGCACGCGTGGATCAGCCAGCATTTGTGTGGCAATCACGGTGCCTTGTGAATGTGAGATCACCGTGATGTGGTCCGCGGCAAAGATATCCACCACGTAATGCAGCGCACGGTAAAACCGTTCATCAATCGCCTTGCGATCCGGATAATTGCGCAACCTGGTTTTAAGGTCCGCTTTCAGAAAGCACTTGTCGCGAATGGCATAGGTGACGATGTCTCTTGCCACGCCCAGCCCTGCCGCGACAAAATCGGAAAAGCGGTACATCAATGCTGTTGCACCCAGGACGATCAGGCCAATCTCGCCCTGTTTGCTTGCCAGCTTGTTCAAAACCCGGCCAATCACGTTGCAATTGTCCGTTCCGATCTGGCACAGGGGATCGACGTGCTGGCTCATCGCGATCTCTCGGATTGCGACAAGGGCCAGCGTGATTGCACCGAACAAAAAGACCCATTGTGCAAAACGATTGAGGATGGCGCGGCTGATCAGCCCGTCACGGATATGCAGGTTTGCTTTCAACCTTCTGCGACCGGCAAACAGGCCAACGCCGACAAACACAAGAAGCACAATTGCCGCAAAGGCAACGCTGAGCGTTTCGATGGAATCGCTGAGAAAATTGTCAAACAGACCGGTCAGTTTTCCATCCGAAAGCCCCGGAATCGTGTTGAGCATTTCCCGCAGCATAAGCCACAACCCGGATATAAAGAACATCCAGAACACCAACATCCCGGCACATATGCTGGGATACAGCCGTCTGTGTTCTTTCAGATTGTCTGCCTGAACCTTTTCATCAAGCCTGGTCGCAGAAAGCACGTACAAAATGATTGTCATGAAGATCAGTGAAGCCCAGAAAAACGCCAGAAGGTAGACCTGAAAAGCCACAAACTGCTCCAGCGCCGAAGGGCAGGCTGGGCTGCCCGGCAAGGGTGTGCAGGCCCGGATTTCCAGACCAAGCGGACCTATGATCAGGCAGATCAGCAGCAAGAACCCCATCCCGAAAATGCCGCGCCAGAATACGCGTCTTAGATAAGTCGGGGCTTTAAAGCTGCGCCTTAGTCCGTATGCGGCCCCTCCGGCGTAAAGCGTGAACAAGAGCCAGAACAGCAGGATCGTGCTTTGAAAGAAGATCCCGGGAACGCGATCGACCATCACGGCGAGCGCTCCGATCAGAAGATAGGCATTCAGGGTCGCGACTGCACCGAAGAAAACCCAGGTAAAAAGGTGAACCAGCCGCGCGGCCAAAGTGTTCCTGCCGTTGGCTTGGTCCGAGGCCACATCCGCGCGGCTATGCGTTTGTTCGGCATTGTCCATCGCCAGATAACCCAGTGCGAGAACAACCCAGATCAGGTCCAACGCTGTCTTAATGACACCTTTCGGGGCGGGTGAGCGATCTGCCCAGAAAACCTCGGCAAACATAGCCGCATCCTGCGGAGCAGACGGTTTTGTCACCTTGCGCAGGTTGACCGGGAACAATGTCGCGCTTCGGGGGGTGCCGTCGAAGGTTGTCTCGGCCAGCTCGATCATCCCGCGCTGAACCTCAATCGGCGGTTCGGGATTGCCATCCAGCCAGGTTGTCGCGGCCCCGACAACCTGATCGACGGTCTCACCGGGTATTTGTTCGCCAATTCCATGAACCGTCAGGATCAAATGACGACCCATCTCATGCTCCAAAACTCTTTTTGACAATGCAAGTAGGCTAACATGATTGCCGAAATTCACAAAATCCGCGCGTCGCGCAGCCCCCATGGCTTCCCCACTTGAACTTGGAGGATTGATCTGAAACCGTCATCCCATGGCGATGATTGCAGTTGAAACTCAGTTCGGAAGACTCGGGATCGAGGAAACCGATGGTGCCCTCACGCGGCTGGTCTGGGACGGCGAGGACGAGGGCGAGCCGACCGCTCTGCTGCGCGAGGCGGCGGCGCAGTTGATGGCCTATGACGCTGGTCGGCTTGACCGCTTCGATCTGCCCTACCGCATTCATGGATCGCAGTTTCAAAGGCAGGTCTGTGATCTCATGTATGCCATTCCCCTTGGGGAAACGCGCACCTACGGGGATATCGCCAAGGCGTTGGGGCAACCGGCGCAACCGGTCGGTCAGGCCTGCGGGGCAAACCCGATCCCCGTTATTATTCCCTGCCACCGAGTGCTGGCCGCCAATGGGCTGGGCGGGTTTTCCGGGTGCGGCGGGATCGAGACAAAGGTTGCACTGCTGCGGCATGAACGGGCGGCGGGTCTTTTGATCTGAGCCTCGAAATTCGGTTGCAATCCGGTCCGAGGAAGCACAACTTATGTCAGTTGCTGAATTTGAAGGATCGCATTGAATGAGCACTGAAAATGATCGCGCAGCCCAGAAGAAGGCCATTATCGACCGGTTGATGTCGCTTGAGGCGGAGGAGCTTGCAACGGCGCAGGCCCATTACGATGCGTTTCTGAAGGATGCCCAACTGGACGACCGGGAAGGCCACGACAAGGATGACATAGCCGCATCGCGCGAAAATGCCGATCTGGCGGCTGCGTTTGACGCGCCTGTCCATGCGCATCATGCCAAGATCGATGTGATCGAGAATACCGATTTTGGGCTGACAGATACAGTCAAGCCGGGATCGGTGATCAGGTTCAACAACCGCAGCTTTGTCGTCTGCGTTTCGACGACCCGGTTTGAGGTGGGTGGAGATACATATATGGGGATTTCGACGCAAAGCCCGATCTATCTGGCCATGGCCGGTCTGCGCGCGGGTGACGTCTTTACCCATAACGGTACTGAATTTGAGGTTCAGGACGTTCTTTGAACCGGGTCCGGCAGCGCTCGTGTCAGGTACGGCGCTGCGGAATGACCTGTTGTGCGATACCCGCAAATGTCAGGTACAGGCTGGCGATGACCAGACCCCAGTGTGCCCAGCTTTCGGGATGAAAATCGACCCACGCGGCCCAGCCCGCAAAGAACGTCCATGCAAGGGCGACCGGCAAGGTCACACTGCGCCAGCGTTCGGTGCGCACAGGGTGAACGAACTTCAAAGGTAGAAACATCGCAAGCGACAGCAGTGTGACCAGCAGCAGGATGATCCAGAAATTGGGTTCAAGCGCGAAGATCACGACAACGAACATGTTCCAGCATCCGGGAAAGCCGGAAAAGGAATTGTCCTTGGTTTTCATGCGGGTGTCCGCGAAATACATCGCGCTGGCGAAGGTGATGACGATGATTGCGAACCAGCCGGTCCACCCATCCATCAATCCGGATTTGAACAGCGCAAAGGCTGGAATGAACACATAGGTCAGATAATCGATAATCAGATCCAGCAAGACACCGTCAAACTCGGGCGCGTTCTTTTTGACGTGATAGTGCCGCGCCAGCGGACCGTCGATGCCATCAACAACGAAAGATACAACCAGCCAAAGGTACATTAGGCTCCATTTCTCTTCCACGGCGGCCAGCATGGCCAGCATTGCGAAAACAGCACCTGTGGCAGTGAAGAGATGAACGGCAAGAGCTTTGAATCTGAGTGTCATGTTAGGGTCATGACCGATGCACGCCAGAGATGCAAACCAAAAGCCCGAGGTTTCTGTTCGATGTATCGGTCACGCCTTGGGGTGCGCACGGTTGTAGACCTCCATCAGCCGCGCGGTATCCACTGCGGTATAGGTCTGTGTGGTTGACAATGAGGCGTGCCCCAACAGTTCCTGTATGGCCCGCAGATCTCCTCCGGCGGACAGCAGATGGGTTGCAAAGCTGTGCCGCATGGCATGAGGTGTGGCGGTTGATGGCAGCCCCAGTTGCATCCGTGCCTTAGCCATGACGCCCTGAATTGCGCGCGGGTTCAGAGGGCCGCCACGGACGCCCCGGAACAGGGCTGCGTCCTTCGCTTGCGGGTGGGGACAAAGCTGAAGATACCGGTCAACCGCATCTCGGGCGGCTGGAAGAACCGGAACGATCCGTTCCTTGTCGCCCTTCCCGACAATGCGCAATGTCTCGGGCAAGGGCGCGTCTGCACCGGTCAGAGACAAGGCCTCGGATATCCGCAGGCCGCATCCATAGAGAAGCGTGACAACCGCAACATCACGGGCCGCGACCCAGTCGGACACAGATTGCAGCTCGACCGTGTCAATCATGGCGCGCGCGGCGTCTTCGGCCAGAGGGCGGGGCAGTTTCTTGGTGAATTTGGGCGCGCGGGTCGACAGAACGGCGGTGGGTTCAAATCCCTCTCGCTCGGCCAGCCAACGATAGAAGCTTTTGACGGCGGACAGTTTGCGCGCAAGGGATCGCGCGCCGATATCCCCGCTGCGCTGATCTGCCATCCAGGCGCGCATGTCCGAGACGGTGATCCGTTCCAGCGCCTTCAACCCTTGTCGTTCCCCGTGATGAAGGGTCATGAAAGACAAAAACTCGGTGACATCGCCGCGATAGGCGGTCTGGGTGTTCTGGGACCGCCCCGCCAGCGCGCCCAGAGTGTCCAGCCAGTGCTGGAGCGCGTCGCGGCAAGCAGGTGAGATAAGGTTCACGACAGCCAGTGGCGCATCGAGCGTTCGAATACGCCGGAAAAGAAGGTGAGAAGATCGGTGCCGAGTTGCGGTGTGAAATGCCGCGGATCACGGGCCCCCATGACGATCATGCCCGGCAGGCGACCCGGACCGAGGTCCAGCTTCAGGCAGGCTTCCGAGCGCAACTGATCCGCCAGTGCGCCGAAAACACGTCGGTTCGGCTGATGAGTTTCGCGCAAGGTCACGTCGCGGACAGGGCCGCCGCGACCATTGGTCAGGTATTGGTTGATGAAGCCGGGCTCTGCGATCGTCAGAACGCCTCCAAGCCTGTCGACGGCAGGATCGTTCTGAACCACGGTGGTTTCCAGAACCAGCGTGATATGGTCAACCCGCAGGATATTTGCGACATCGGCGCCAAGGGCACGCAGGAAATCCTCGAATTCGACGGGTTCCAGCAAGCGCAAAATCGCGCGGTGTACCTGATTGGTGCCTGCAAGGTTTTCATAGGCCGCAGCGATGACCGAGCGGTGGGTATCTTCCAACCGGTCCAGCCGCGCCTCGAGCCGCTGCATGGCAATGCCGCGCAGGTCGATCACATTATCACCCCGGGCGCGTTCGTTCGCGGCCACAAGGGCTTGCATCAGGTCCTTGTCGTCCAGAACGACGTCGGGCTCGGCCAGAATTGCCGCGCGGAGATTATCCTCGAGTTTGGGATTGCTGCTCATGTCCTGTCCGGTCTTTTTTTGTTGGGCGGCTTATAGCATGCTGAACCGGATTTGCCTTGGGAAAAATGCACGCAAGAGTGGATTTCCCCGGATGCTGTGGCGGATAGGCTCCCGCCTGCCACGCCTGATCGCAGATCAGGCTTTGGGCCGTTGGGCCGGGCACGGCGCCTGATAGCGCCGCGCGGTTGCACACCAGATCAGAGGATTTTCTGACCGGTTTTGGCCCAGTCTGCCAGAAATGTTTCCAGACCTTTGTCAGTCAGCGGGTGATCGGCCAGTTTCTTGATCACGGCTGGCGGCGCGGTGATGACGTCGGCACCAATGCGGGCACTTTCAGTAACGTGGTTCACGGTGCGGATTGAAGCGGCCAGAATTTCGGTTTCGAATCCGTAATTGTCATAGACCTGACGGATGTCGGCGATCAGATCCATGCCATCCAGGTTGATATCGTCCAGACGACCGATGAAGGGCGAGATGAAGGTCGCACCCGCTTTTGCAGCCAGAATCGCCTGATTGGTCGAAAAGCACAGGGTGACGTTGACCATCTGTCCTTCATCGCTGAGCGTCTTGCAGGTTTTCAGACCGGCCCATGTCAGCGGAACCTTCACTGCGATATTCGGGGCAATCTTGGCCAGCTTGCGGCCTTCGGCGATCATGTCGTCAGCTTCGGTCGCGACAACCTCGGCGGAAACGGGACCGTCGACCAGATCGCAGATCTCTTTGGTTACTTCCAAAATGTCGCGGCCCGATTTCAGGATCAGCGAGGGGTTGGTGGTCACGCCGTCCACCATGCCCAGATCGTTCAGTTCAGCGATGGCGTCAATCTCTGCAGTGTCTACGAAGAATTTCATGAGGGCAGTCCTTTGATGGGTTGGCCTTGGTCGCGGATGGCTTTACCTCAAAGAGAGCCATGCTGGAACCCCCTGCAAAGGATATGCTGTGAGCGCTAACGGATTTTTCGACGAGGGAGAGCTGATTGCGGTGCTGACAACGCAACCGCTTGACCGGACGTTGGATTACAAAGCGCCCGAAGGAGGGTGCTTTCTGGGTGCGTTTGTCGAGGTGCCACTTGGTCCGCGCAAGGTGTTGGGCGTGGTCTGGGGGCCGGGGCAGGGCGGTTTCGATCTGAACAAGGCGCGATCGGTGATCCGTGTGCTGGAAGTTGCACCGATGCGCGAGGAAATGCGGGCATTCCTCGGCAAGGTTGCCGACTATACCCTGACACCGATGCCCGCGATGCTGCGGCTGGCGACCCGCGCGCCGGGGCTGGGTGACCCGCCGTCCATGCGCAAGATCTATCGTTTGGGAGCCACCCTGCCAGACCGGATGACCGACGCCAGAACCCGTGTACTTGACGTGTTGCGCGACTATGGCGGGTTGGCATTCACGTTAAAGGAACTGGCGGAACAGGCAGGGGTAACTTCGTCCGTTGTCAAAGGCTTAGTCAAGCAAGGCGCGGTTCGTGAAGAAGACAGCCCGCGCGACCTGCCGTATCCGCATCTTGATCCCGATTTGCCGGGAAAAGAGCTGACCGAGGATCAGGCAAGTGCGGTTGCGCAGCTTCGCGCCGGGCAACGGACGGGGAATTACGGCACGACGCTGCTGAAAGGCGTGACGGGTTCCGGCAAGACCGAAGTCTATCTGGAGGCCGTGGCCGAAGCGCTGCGCATGGGGCGGCAGGCGCTTGTCCTTTTGCCTGAAATTGCGCTGACCGCAGAATTCCTGACACGGGTTGAAGCGCGGTTTGGCGCGCGCCCTGCCGAGTGGCATTCGGGCGCGACCATGACTGAACGCAGGCGGGTCTGGCGGATGGTCGGGCAGGGGGAAGCTCAACTGGTTGTTGGCGCGCGGTCAGCCCTGTTTCTGCCATTTCGCAATCTGGGGCTGGTCGTGGTGGATGAGGAACACGACACGTCGTACAAACAAGAAGACGGGGTTCATTACAGCGCGCGTGACATGGCGGTCCTGCGGTCTGCCATCTGCGGTGCGCGGGTGATTCTGGCCAGCGCAACCCCATCGCTGGAAAGCTGGGCGAATGCTGAGGCAGGTAAATATGATCGGGTCGACCTGACTTCGCGTTTCGGGGCGGCAGTGTTGCCCGAGATGAAGCCCATCGACATGCGGGCCGAACAGATGCAGGCCGGAACGTGGATATCTCCGACTTTGCGGCAAGCGGTGCAGCAGCGGATCGAAAAAGGCGAACAGTCGCTGCTGTTCATCAACCGCCGTGGCTATGCACCGGTTACCCTGTGCCGTGCGTGCGGAGAACAGATCGCCTGCGACCATTGCGACGCGCGCATGGTGGAACACAGGTTCCTGAAGCGTTTGATGTGCCACCAATGCGGTGAGACCAAGCCGATGCCCGAGATATGCCCTTCCTGCGGGGTCAAGGGCAAGCTGGCCCCGGTGGGGCCGGGGATTGAGCGTTTGGCCGAAGAGGCCGAGGTGACTTTCCCCGAGGCCAAAATTGCCATGCTAAGTTCTGATCTGTTCGGCTCAGCCCGCGCACTAAAGGCCAAGATCGAAGAGATTGCGGCCGGGGATGCCGATATCGTTGTCGGAACGCAGCTGGTGGCCAAGGGGCACAACTTTCCCAAGCTGACATTGGTGGGGGTGATCGACGCGGATCTAAGTCTGCATGGCGCAGACCTGAGGGCTGCCGAGCGAACATTTCAGTTGATGCGGCAGGTTGCGGGGCGTGCCGGTCGGGCTGAAAAACCGGGGCAGGCGCTGTTACAGACTTTTCAGCCGGAACATCCGGTGATCCGGGCGATTCTGTCGGGTGACGAAGAGGGCTTTTGGAAGGCCGAGGCCGCCGGTCGGCAAGCGGCCGGTGTGCCACCCTATGGACGTATGGCAGGGATTGTTCTGTCAGGGCCAGAGGTCGGCCCGGTCTTTGACATCGGCAATGCCATGGCGCGCAACGACGGTCCATTGCGCCAGATCGGTGCACAGGTGTTTGGCCCCGCCCCGGCGCCGATTGCCCGTATTCGCGGACGTCACCGTGTCCGCCTGTTGGTCAAGGCACCCAAGGGCGCACCAATCCAGGATGCTATCGCCCGTTGGATTGCCCCGTTACGCCTGAAAGGCGATATCCGTCTGACCGTCGATATCGATCCACAAAGCTTTTACTGACGGTGACGTCTGCATTAACGCAGGGCCATTGTGCGCCGGTCGCTTCCCCCTCGCCAAAGTTGGGAAATGGGCGTAGAGGATTCTCATGCTGAAACCTATGCCCCTTGCCGAGGCGCAGAGCCTTCCGTTCTGGCGTCGTCCTGTCACGCTTCTGTTCGTGATGGCCTTGACCATGCCCATCGCGTTCAATGCGTGGAGCGCGCTGTTGAACAACTTCGTCATTGAGGCAGCGAATTTCGACGGGGCCGATATCGGCCTGCTGCACACGGTGCGCGAGATTCCGGGCTTTCTGGCGGTCGGCGTGATTGCCGTCATCATTTTCATTCGCGAGCAGGTGCTGGCCATGATCTCGCTGATGATGCTTGGGGTCGCAACGGCTTTTACGGCCTGGTTCCCAAGCCTCGGCGGATTGCTGTTCGTGACCTTGTTCAGTTCAATCGGGTTTCATTACTATGAGACTGTAAACCAGTCGCTTCAGTTGCAATGGCTTCCCAAGGATCGCGCGCCGCAGATATTGGGATGGCTGGTCGCAATGGGCTCGGCTGCAACGATGGTGGTTTACGGGCTGATCGTTCTGACCTGGGAGCGGTTCGATCTGTCCTATAACTTTGTCTTCATGGCTGCTGGCGGTGCAACAGCTTTGCTAGCCCTGTTTTGCCTGTTTGCCTTCCCGCAATTCGATGCCCCTACACCGCAAACCAAGAAACTGATCCTACGCCGCCGGTACTGGCTGTATTACGCGCTGCAATTCATGGCCGGTGCGCGGCGACAGATCTTTGTCGTCTTTGCCGGGTTCATGATGGTCGAGAAGTTCGGCTTTGAAGTGCATGAGCTGACCAGCCTGTATCTGATCAACCTGATGATCAACATGATGGTTGCCCCGTTGCTGGGTAAAGCGGTGGCCAAGTTTGGCGAACGGCGCACGTTGATCTTTGAATACACCGGTCTGGCGATCGTGTTCGCAGCCTATGGTGGCATCTACTGGTTTGGCTGGGGCGTGCTGTTGGCGGCGACGCTCTATGTCATAGACCATGTTCTGTTTGCGCTGGCGCTGGCGCTGAAAACCTATTTCCAGAAAATCGCCGATCCGGCGGATATTGCGCCAACTGCCGCAGTCGCGTTCACGATCAACCATATCGCCGCGGTTTTCTTGCCCGCGTTGCTGGGTTTGCTCTGGGTCATGTCGCCAGGCGCCGTATTTGGCCTAGCGGCGGCGATGGCGGTCGTTTCTCTGCTGCTGTCCCTGCTGGTTCCACGCCACCCGGAACCGGGCAATGAGACCGTCCTGAGCAAATACGCGCCAGCTCCGGCGGAATAGGTCGCAAGCTTGACGTTGGCGGCGCACCGTCCTACGCGCAGTGCCAACTGAAACAGGAGTTCCCCATGCCCACATTCACTGCGCTGACCACGCTGACAGGTAAGAAAGCCGCCGAAGGTCTGGGCGAAGCGATGGAGCGGCTGGAGCCCGAACCAACCGGCGTCGGTGTGTTCGAGGTCGAAGATGGCTCGGGCCTGTGGGAAGTGGGTGGGTATTTCACAGAAGCCCCTGACGAGGCCGCGCTGGCCGTTCTGGCAGTTGCCTTTGAAGCCAAACCTTTTGTTGTGTCGGAATTGCCTGAAACCGATTGGGTGGCCCATGTGCGGCGCGAGCTTGCCCCGGTTGAGGCGGGCCGCTTTTTTGTCTATGGCAGCCACGATGCCGACAATCTGCCCGACGGTCGCATTCCACTGCTGATCGAGGCGGCAATGGCCTTTGGCACCGGGCATCACGGTACCACGCTGGGATGTCTGAAAGCTCTGGACCGGTTGTTGGATGAAGGATTCAGTGCCTCGAAAGTAGCGGATATCGGTTGCGGCACGGCCGTACTGGCCATGGCGGCAGCCCGGGTATGGGATGGTGATTTCATTGCCAGCGATATCGACGAAGTGGCCGTTGAAGTGGCCGAAGCCAACCTGAAGGCAAACGGTATGTCCGGCGCGGTTCGGTGTGTTGAAGCCGCAGGTTTCGATCATCCCGACCTCAAGGCGCACGCGCCATACGATCTGATCTTTGCCAATATCCTCAAAGGGCCTCTGGTGGCCTTGTCACCCGAAATGGCAGCGAATCTCCGCCCAGGTGGGCATGCGATCCTGTCGGGAATCCTTAACGAACAGGCCGATGACTTGGTTTCCGTTTATTCACAAAACGGGTTCGATCAGACCTATAGGGCCGAGATTGGTGAGTGGACGACCCTAATTTTAACCAAACAGGGCGCGAATTAGGCCATTTGCAGGAGTTTTATAGGTTTTTGCCACGTTTTTGTCGCAATCTCTTTTTACCGTTTTCTGAATGAAGTCGAGGGGGGCGGTTTTTGGAGGCTGCCATGACGGGTAAACAACTGGAGTTCAATCAGCGCGTAAATCGCCTGAACAAGAAACACCAAAAGATGAGCCGTGGCTATCGTGCGACGATGCGCAAGGATGGCCTGGTTGTGATGAGGCCGCAGCGGGTGAGCTCGGCGGTGCCAGCAAAGGTGCTGTTGCTTACGCTTGTGGGGTTCTTCGCTTTCAAAGCATTTCTTTTGTCCCACCTTAGTCCCACCGGCTATCAATATCGGATCGACAGCCTGAACGAAGGCACACCAGTCGAAAAAGCCGGTGCCTGGGTGATGCAAATCGATCCTGTGTCGCAAGCCCTCGCCACTCAGCTGAACAAAGTTTTCTACTAATCCGCTCCCTCGGATTAAAAAACACCGCGTACCCTTACGGTGCGCGGTGTTTTTGTGTGCCCCTCAAGGGAGGAGAAAGGGGCATATAAGTGTTGGGGTCGGTTCTTAGCGGCGACCTTCGGCAATGATGTCGATGTCACCACGGCACAGGCCGATATCATCCAGTTCGCGGTCGGTCAGACCGGTCAGCGCGTTGCGGGTTACGCGGGCGTCATTCCATTCAACTGCGGCGTTAACGGCCGATACGAAAAATGCGCCGATACGGCCAACAAGGCCGAACGAGCCAGTGGTAGCGACGCGGGTTGTGTCCAGTGCAGCCATATCCTGTTTCCTTCTGGTTAGTGTTCACATTGCATTTCTGCGATCTGCGGGGCATCTAGTGCCGCCATTTCGTTCGCACAAGTTCAGTTTTTGCATGTGTCCTATGCGTTTTCTGCAAGGCTTCACGAAGTTGTAATCCCCTTAAACAATTGGTGAAAAAGCCTTTGAGAAAGTGTCGAATTCAGACTTCACTGGGTCGCAAAACGCGCCCGAAGTCGCGCCTGAAACACGCGTGTCGTTTTCAGCCCTGGGGTCAATTCGCTTGGAAAATGTTCACGCTTCGTGCTAGGCGTTGAAAAAAGATCACACAACCCGAGCAGGCCGAGGCAAAACATGCGAATTCTGGGCATCGATCCGGGGCTTAGAACCCTGGGATGGGGCGTCATCGAATCAAATGGCAGCCGCCTGAGCCATGTGGCCAATGGATTATGCAAATCGGATGGCGACGATCTGGGCGAGCGGTTGCTGTCGCTGCACAATCAGATTGTCGAAGTGATTGCGGATCACAGGCCCGATCAGGCTGCTATCGAACAGACATTCGTGAACAAGGACGGGGCCGGAACCCTCAAGCTTGGGCAGGCGCGTGGCGTGGCGTTGCTGACGCTGGCACAGGCCGGTCTGCCGGTGGGGGAATATGCACCCAATCGGGTCAAAAAGACCGTGGTGGGCGTGGGTCATGCCGAGAAAGAGCAGGTTATGCACATGGTCAAACTGCAATTGCCGGGCTGTTTGCCAAAAGGGGCCGACGCGGCGGATGCACTGGCGATTGCAATCTGCCACGCCTATTACGGAAAGACGCAACAGGCGCGTATGAAAGAGGTGCGGGCATGATCGGAAAACTGACAGGGCGGCTGGATTATCGTGCGGCAGATCATGTGCTGATCGATGTCCGGGGCGTCGGCTATCTTGTCTATTGTTCCGACCGGACCTTGGCGGCATTGCCGGGGGTGGGCGAGGCGGTCTCGATCTACACTGACATGGTTGTCCGCGAAGACCTGATGCAGCTTTACGGGTTTCTGTCGCTTGTCGAGAAAGAGTGGCATCGCCTGCTGTGCTCGGTCCAGGGGGTCGGCGCGAAGGTGTCGCTGGCGATCCTGAGTGCATTGGGACCCGACGGTGTCAGCCGCGCAATTGCCCTGGGGGACTGGGGTGCGGTAAAGGCGGCCAAGGGGGTCGGGCCAAAAACAGCCCAGCGGATCGTGTTGGACCTCAAGGACAAGGCGCCGGGTGTGATGGCCATGGGTGGCACGATTACTCAGGCGCTGGACGGCCCGGAACTTGAGGTTGTTGAGCCGAATGATTCTACGCCCGCACCTAGACGTGTATCGAAACCGCCATCAGGTGCTGCGGCCGCGTCTGCCGGGGCGTTGTCGGCGCTGGCCAATCTTGGATATGGGCCGTCCGACGCGGCGGGCGCTGTGGCTGAAGCGGCTGCAAGCCAGCCGGATGCGGACGAGGCTGATCTGATCCGCGCGGCCCTCAGGCTGCTGGCTCCGAAAGGGTAAGTGAATGGTTGACGCTGATCCCACCCTGCGCCCGGAGCCCCTGCCGGAAGACAATGACCGCGCCTTGCGTCCTCAGGGGCTTGATGAATTCATTGGTCAGGCTGAGGCGCGCGCCAACTTGCGCATCTTTATCCAGTCAGCCCGGCAACGCGGCGAGGCGATGGACCACACCTTGTTTCACGGACCTCCGGGGTTGGGCAAAACGACCCTCGCGCAGATCATGGCGCGTGAATTGGGAGTGAACTTCCGCATGACCTCAGGCCCGGTTCTGGCCAAGGCGGGGGATCTGGCAGCGATCCTGACCAATCTTGAATCGCGTGACGTGCTGTTCATCGACGAGATTCACAGGCTCAACCCAGTTGTGGAGGAAGTGCTGTACCCGGCCATGGAAGATTTCGAGCTGGATCTTGTTATCGGCGAAGGTCCTGCTGCGCGCACCGTTCGGATCGAACTGCAGCCATTCACACTGGTGGGGGCCACCACACGGATGGGCCTGCTGACAACGCCCTTGCGTGACCGGTTTGGTATCCCGACCCGGCTTCAGTTCTACACGGTGGATGAGTTGCACGAAATCGTCACCCGGAACGCGCGGAAACTGGGTGCGCCCGCGGATAACGATGGTGCGCGCGAAATCGCGCGCCGGTCGCGTGGAACCCCGCGTATCGCCGGGCGATTGCTGAGACGCGTTGTGGATTTCGCGATTGTCGAAGGGGACGGGCGGATCACACGTGACCTGGCCGATGGTGCCTTGACCCGTCTGGGCGTTGATAATCTGGGTCTTGATGGTGCGGACCGGCGGTATCTGAAGCTGATTGCCGAAAACTACGCAGGCGGCCCGGTTGGGATTGAAACCCTGTCTGCCGCGCTGTCCGAAAGCCGCGACTCGCTTGAGGAGGTGATCGAGCCCTATTTGCTGCAACAGGGGCTAATCCAGCGTACTCCGCGCGGGCGGATGTTGGCGCAGAAGGCGTGGACGCATCTTGGGATGGCCGTGCCCAAGCGGCAAAGCGATCTGTTCGGTTGAAGCCCGCGCACTTAGATTTTATGCCTTTCGGCGAGAGTATTTTTAAAAAGATGAAGGGCTGGCGGTGACACCGGAAGAAATTGAGGCGCTGTTCACACGCGAAAGCGGCGAGTTTCTGTTTGCGCGCTGGGGGCGGCCGATAGTTCCGATCGTTTTTGGCGTTGAAGACGAGACGCTAGCCACCGTAAAGGGGGCTTTTGAAGCTGTTGTCACGCTGGCCGGTCACCAAATGGGCGAGACGGACCCTGAACTTGGCGCGAATTGCATGGTTTTCTTTTTCCGGGACTGGCAGGAGCTGCTGGAAGTACCGGACCTTGATCGTCTGGTCCCGGATCTGGAACCTTTGGTTGCACGGCTGGTCGCGGCAGATGCAAACCAGTACCGCATTTTCCGGTTCGAAGAAGATGGCGCGATCCGCGCGGCGTTTGTGTTTCTGCGCATGGACAAGGAATTGTCGAAGGTTCCGGCTGAAACCCTTGCGCTCAATCAAGTCGTGCAGACAATCTTGCTCTGGTCGGACACTGCATTTCGCAATAAATCTCCACTGGCAATCGCAGGTGAGGCCACGATCCTGCGTCCCGACATCGCGTCCTTGATCCGGGCGGCCTATGATCCGGTTTTGCCACGGGCGGCACAGGATGCCTCGCACGCGTTAAGGCTGTTTGCCCGTCTGGAGACGTTGCAATGAAACATACCTACCCCATCCGCGTGTATTATGAAGACACCGACATGGGTGGGGTTGTCTATCATGCGAACTACCTGCGCTATATCGAGCGCGCGCGCTCGGACTGGGTGCGTAATCTGGGCAATGACCAAAACGCCATGCGAGAAGAAGGCATTGTTTGGGTCGTGCGGCGGCTCGAGGCCGAGTATCTGGCGCCTGCAAGGTTCGATGATGAATTGATTGTCGAAACCGAAGTTACCGAAATCTCGGGCGTGCGTCTGACCATGGCACAGCTTGTCCGACGCGGTGAGACCGAAATATTTCGTGCAACAGTCACGGCCGTTTGCATCAATAAAGCAGGCAAGCCGATCCGTTTGCCGGCAGAGATTCGCGCATTGATGTAACAATTTGCGGACCGTGGGTGGTTCTGTTGGCTTTTCATGACCAACTGAGATAGCGTTTGGCAAAACAAGGCCAAACGAACGGCCATCAGGCAAAACAAAGAGCAGGTTCATGGAAGCTGAAACGCTGGCGCTGGCGCAGGAGATCGACTTCTCCATGTGGGGGCTGTTTGCCCGCGCGACCTTTATCGTCAAACTGGTGATGCTGGTACTTACCGGCGCATCCATATGGTCCTGGGGGATCATCATTCAGAAGCTGATCAACTATCGCGCGGCCCGACGCGAGGCGCAGGTTTTTGATGAAAGCTTCTGGTCGGGCAACCCGTTGGATGAGTTGTTCGAGCAGATCGGAACCCAGCCGGATGGCAGTTCGGAAAAGATCTTTGCGTCAGGCATGATCGAATGGCGCAGGTCGCATCGCAATGATGGCGGGCTGATTGCCGGGGCAACCGCGCGTATCGACCGGTCGATGGATGTCGCCATCGCGAAAGAGGCGGAAACCTTGCAAAAAGGGCTTCCCATTCTGGCGACTGTTGGCTCCACAGCTCCGTTTATCGGGCTGTTTGGCACCGTTTGGGGCATCATGAATGCGTTCATCGAGATTGCCGAGCAGCAAAACACCAACCTTGCTGTGGTGGCTCCCGGCATCGCCGAGGCGTTGATGGCGACAGGGTTGGGCCTTTTGGCGGCGATCCCGGCGGTGATTTTCTACAACAAACTCAGCGCCGATAGTGACCGGATCGTTGGCGGCTATGAAGCCTTTGCGGATGAATTCGCAACCATCCTGTCGCGCCAGTTGGACAGCTGACGATGGGCGTTGCGATCCAGCAATCTTCGGGCGGCAATGGGCGCAGACGTGGTCGGCGTCGCGGTCGCGCGCAGCCGATGGCCGAGATCAATGTGACCCCTTTCGTGGATGTCATGCTGGTATTGCTGATCATCTTCATGGTGGCCGCGCCATTGCTGACGGTTGGTGTTCCGGTCGATCTGCCCAAGACCGCGGCCAGTGCGCTGCCCGGCGACAACGAAGAGCCTTTGACCGTCACTCTGACCGCAGACGGCCGCGTGCAGATCCAGACCACCGATGTGTTGCGCGAAGAGTTGATTGGCAAGCTGCGTGCCATTGCGGCAGAGCGGAGCAGCGACCGGGTTTTCCTGCGGGCCGATGGCGCAATCCCTTATGCACAGGTGATGCAGGTCATGGGTGCACTGAACGCGGGCGGTTTTTCCAACGTTGGCCTTGTGACCGATACCGGTGGGCCGACGCTGGATGAAGGTGGAGAGTGAGGTCGCACGGTGGATACCGGCACCAAGATTTCAGCGATTGCGCATGTCAGCCTGATCGGATGGGCGATGTTCGGCGGCACCTTCAGGTCCGAACCGTTGCCGATGGCTGTGCAGGACGTCTCAGTGATCACGGCTGAACAATTCGCGGCGATGACTGCCCAGCGGGATGCGCCGGAAGTCCCCGAAGTGCCGACCGCGTTGCAACAACCGCCCCAACCGGAGGCTGTGACCAAACCGCCGGAATCCGTGATTGACGAACAGCCGCGCCCTGAACCTGTTGCACCGGCTGAACCAGAACCAGAGCCAGAGCCCGTCATCGTGGAAGCGCCGCCAGAACCCGAGGTTCCTGACGAGCCTCCGGTTCTGACGGAACCTCAGGTCGAGCCTGTTGCACAGCCTGCGCCGCCTGGTCCGGAGGCACAGCCGCGCCCCTCGGATCGCGTCGCGCCCGAGGCAATAGCTCCGCCACCGCCCGAGGCAAAACCTGATGATTTTGAAACGCCGCCGGTATCCCTGGATGAAGGCGCAGAAGTTCAGCAGGAACAGCAGGATCAGACCGCGCCGCAAGAGGCAGCCCCGGAGATTGTGACCGAGGCCGAGGAAACCAAGGAACAGTCGCCCCTGACATCTCCGCGACCGCGCGTGCGTCCAAACCGGCCAAGCCCGCCATCCGAACCCGCTGTGGCCAAAACGCCTGAGGCGACCCCGGAACCTGAGAAACAAACCGATGAAACGGCAATCAACGACGCCCTGGCCGAAGCCTTGGGCAGCGGGTCCGAACCTTCTGGTCCACCGCTGACCAGCGGAGAGAAAGACGCGATGCGACTGGCCGTCTCTGGATGTTGGAATGTGGGTTCCTTGTCCACAGATGCGCTGAACACTGTGGTTGTTGTCGCGTTTTCGTTGAACCGTGATGGTACGGTCGTCGGCGGCAGCGTTCGGATGCTGGACAGCTCTGGCGGCTCGGCGGGAGCCGTTAAACAGGCCTACGAGGCTGCGCGACGTGCTATTTTGCGCTGCGGGGCCAAAGGATATGATTTGCCTGCTGACAAATACGAACATTGGCAGGATGTTGAGATTACATTTAACCCCGAGAGGATGCGGATCAAATGATGAAGCTTCTGACCAGCCTCTTTGTCGGCCTGACACTGATGTCTGCGCCGGTTTATGCACAGAGCGGGCCTTTGCGTCTGGAACTGGATGAGGGGATTATCGAACCCTTGCCCTTTGCCGTTCCGAATTTTGTGCCGGACGGCCCGGCCGCAGCTCAGTTCGCGCAAGATATCTCGCGCGTGGTGGCGGCTGACCTGACCGGGACCGGGTTGTTCCGCGAGATATCCTCGGATGCGTTCATCAGCCGGGTCAGTAGCTTCGAAGCTCCGGTTCAGTTTGCGGATTGGAAGGCGATCAACGCTGACGCCCTGATCACGGGCGCTGTCAATGTGTCCGGTCAGAAACTGACGGTCCGGTTCCGGGTGTGGGATGTGTTTTCGGGCCAGGAACTGGGCAATGGCCTTCAACTGGCAGGTACCACCGACGGGTGGCGGCGCATGGCGCATAAGGTGGCCGATCAGGTCTATAGCCGGATCACAGGTGAAGGCGGTTATTTTGACAGCCGCGTTGCCTTTGTTTCGGAAAGCGGTCCGAAGGACCAGCGCCTGAAGCGTTTGGCGATCATGGATTACGATGGCGCGAATGTGCAGTACATGACTGACAGCGCCGCCATCGTTCTGGCGCCCCGGTTCTCACCCACCGGTGACCGGCTGCTTTATACCAGTTATGAAAGCGGCAGCCCGCGCATTTACGTGACTGAAGTCGGGCGCCCGAAACCACGGGAACTGAAGACGCAGGACGGGACCATGAGCTTTTCGCCACGGTTCTCGCCGGATGGCCGGTCGATTGTCTATTCGCTTATTCAGGGCGGCAATACCGACCTGTGGAAAATGGATATCACCTCGGGGCAAAGTACGCGCCTGACCAACACGCCCGCAATTGAAACAGCTCCCAGCTATTCGCCGGATGGTGGCCGGATTGTCTTTGAAAGCGACCGCTCCGGCACGCCGCAATTGTACGTAATGGCAGCAAACGGGGGCGAAGCCACGCGGATCAGCTTTGGCGCGGGTCGCTATGGTACGCCGGTCTGGTCGCCGCGAGGCGACCTGATCGCCTTTACCAAGCAGAACCAGGGCCGGTTCCATATCGGCGTGATGCGCATCGACGGATCAGAAGAACGTTTGCTGACAGCGTCTTTCCTGGATGAAGGCCCCACCTGGTCGCCCAATGGCCGGGTCATCATGTTCACCCGCGAAACGCAGGGGGCCAGCGGTAGGGCATCGCTTTACTCGGTGGATATCTCGGGCAGGAACCTGCGGCCGGTACGTACACCGGACGGGGGGAGCGATCCGTCTTGGGGCCCATTGCAGAATTGATCGCAGCAAAGTTCACAACAAATCGTCCCTGTGGTAGACAGGCGGCAATAAACATAACACGAGGCACCTGAAATGAACGTATTGAGCAAAGTTCTGGCGCTGGGCGCGCTGAGTGTGATCGCCGCCTGCACAAGTAATGACCCCTCGGCCTTGGGCGGCGGTGGTAGCGGGGGCATTGGATCCATTGTCCCCGGATCACCGAGTGATCCGCGCTCGCCGGCGTATTTCCAGCAAACGGTCGGGGACCGTGTCCTGTTTGCCGTTGACCAGTCGACCTTGTCGCCCGAGGCGCAAACAGTGCTGCAAGGGCAGGCAGACTGGTTGCTGGCCAATCCGGATTTTGTCGCAACGATTGAAGGCCACGCGGATGAGCAGGGCACACGGGAATACAACCTTGGTTTGGGTGCCAAACGCGCTAATGAGGCACGAGAATACTTGATTTCACGCGGAGTTGCGGGCAGCCGCCTGAATACCGTGAGCTATGGCAAGGAACGCCCGATCGAGATTTGCAGCACCGAGGAATGTTATTCCAAGAACCGCCGTGCGGTAACGGTTCTGACCGGGTCAACTCTGGGGTAATATGATGCGCATTGCAGGATGGGTTTTGGCGGCGGTTGTGGCGACGGCTGGTGTTGCACAGGCACAGGATCAGCAAACTCTTGCAGATATCCGTCAGGAACTAACGGTGCTACATGTGGAAATTCAGCGTTTGAAACGCGAGTTTTCTACCACGGGTTCACCTGCACCGAACCTGTCCGGCAGTTCGGTCCAAGAACGCGTTGTCGCGATCGAAGCGGAATTGCAGCGCCTGACCCGCCAAACCGAGCAGTTGAACCAGCGGGTGCAGAACATTGTCACTGACGGCACCAACCGAATCGGTGACCTTGAGTTCCGGCTGGTCGAACTGGAAGGCGGCGATTTGACGACATTGGGTGAGACCTCGACATTGGGTGGTGACACGGCCGCTGTGATCACCGGGCCAACAAGTATCGAAACGCCAACGGCGACCGATCATGGTGAACTGGCCATAGGTGAACGTGCTGATTTTGATGCAGCCTCGCAAGCGTTGGCCGATGGCGATTTCCAGACTGCTGCCACGTTGTTTGCGCAGTTTGAAACAAGCTATCCCGGCAGTCCGCTGGCGCCCGAAGCCAACCTGAAACGCGGTCATGCCCTTGAAGGGATTGGCGACACGCGCGAAGCAGCCCGAGCATTCCTGGCCAGCTTCACGGGTGATTCCGAGGGCGCATTTGCACCCGAGGCGTTGTACGAACTGGGTGCGGCGCTTGGCCGTTTGGGACAGACTGATCAGGCCTGCATCACTCTTAATGAGGTCGGAGTACGCTTTCCTTCTGCGCCAGAGTTTTCGAACGCCACGCAGGAGATGACCGCGTTGGGATGTACTTGAACCATCACTCCAGCAAACTACTTGCAGACCTTCGCGCCCGGCTACCCGAAACACTTCCGCGCAAGTTGGGTATTGCAGTTTCGGGAGGCGGCGATTCTGTCGCCTTAATGCACCTTTTGCATCATGTGGCGCAGGATGAGGCTATCACCCTTTTCGTTGCCACGGTCGACCACGGGTTGCGCCCCGAATCCGCGCGCGAGGCCGAAACGGTATCCCGGCAGGCGGCTGCGTTGGGGATGCCTCATGACACGCTGCGTTGGTCGGGATGGAACGGTACCGGCAACTTGCAGGACCGCGCACGTCAGGCGCGGTATGATTTGTTATCCGAATGGGCAAAGGGCCGCGGAATCGATGCCATTGCGCTGGGTCACACCGCAGATGATCAGGCGGAAACACTGTTGATGCGGTTGGGCCGATCATCCGGGGTCACGGGCCTGTCCGGAATGGCGGCTATTCGGAAACAGCGGGGGCTGACGATACTGCGCCCGATGCTGGGGATTGCCCGTGAACAGCTGCGCACCTATCTGACTGGGGCTGGCGTGGCATGGGTGGACGACCCTTCGAATCAGGATGCCCGTTTCGATCGGATCAAGGCGCGCGAAGCTTTGGGTGGTCTAGAACCTTTGGGAATTGATGCGCTTTCATTGTCCCGCGTGGCTGACAATCTGGCGCAGGCACACACGGCACTTGGCATCTGTGCGCAAGAATCCGCACGGTCCGTGGCGCAAGTGGATCAAAGTGACGTGAGGGTGAACCGGGCCGGATTTGCCGCGTTGCCCCTTGAGATTCGGCGCCGTGTCCTGCTGGGAATCCTCTCGTGGGTTGCCGGGTCGGGTTATCCCCCGCGTCAGGCGGCAGTGGATCGGGCGATGGATGCAGTTGCGAATGGGCAATCGGCGTCAGTGGGCGGTTGTCTTATTGTTCCACACGGCGGGAGTGTTTGGATTTGCAGGGAATTTAATGCCGTGAAATCTCAGTTGGCCGCACCCGGTGCTGTGTGGGATGGCAAATGGCGGCTGAGCGGACCGGCAACAATGGGCGCAGAAATCCGTGCTTTGGGGGGTGAGGGGTTGCAACAGGTGCCCGAGTGGCGGGCAACCGGGCGTCCCAGGATAGCTTTGACAGCGACGCCTGCGGTTTGGAATGCGGATAGGGTGCTGGCCGCCCCGCTTGCGGGTCTCGCGAATGGTTGGCATGCCAGTCTTGCGTCAGATTGGCCCGAGTTCCACACATCTTTTTTATCGCATTGAACATACGACAAACCTCTCTATTTTAAGAGGTAACTTGGCAGCGTCTCACCTGCCGGAACTTTTAGGAGAATTTCCTTGGGCAACGCTCGCAATATCGCGTTTTGGGTCGTTTTGTTCCTGCTCATCCTTGCACTGTTCAATCTGTTCAGTGGACCGGGCGGAACGCTTCAGAGCAACGAGAAAACCTATTCCGACTTTGTCGGTGCCGTCCAAAGCGGTGAAGTCAAGAATGTGACCCTGGATGGTGAGCAGATTCGCTATACCCTGCAAAGCGGTGCCAGCTATGTCACGATCAAACCCGGCGACGCCGAAGTGACCAAGCTTCTGATCGAGGAAAACATACCAGTCCAGGCCGTAAAACAGCAGCAATCAGGGTTTCAATCGTTCCTGATCACGCTGCTGCCTTTCCTGCTGCTGATTGGTGTCTGGGTCTATTTCATGAACCGGATGCAGGGCGGCGGCAAAGGTGGCGCGATGGGCTTTGGCAAATCCAAGGCCAAGATGCTGACTGAAAAGCATGGCCGCGTGACCTTTGATGATGTTGCCGGTATCGACGAAGCCAAGGAAGAGCTGGAAGAGATTGTCGAGTTCCTGCGAAACCCGCAGAAGTTCAGCCGCCTTGGTGGCAAGATCCCCAAGGGCGCGCTGCTGGTTGGCCCTCCGGGTACCGGTAAGACGCTGCTGGCCCGTGCCATTGCGGGTGAGGCGGGCGTGCCGTTCTTCACCATCTCGGGTTCGGATTTTGTCGAAATGTTCGTTGGTGTGGGTGCGTCTCGCGTGCGCGACATGTTCGAGCAAGCGAAAAAGAATGCGCCCTGTATCGTGTTTATCGATGAGATTGACGCTGTGGGTCGTCATCGCGGCGCCGGGTATGGCGGCGGCAATGACGAGCGTGAACAAACGCTCAACCAGTTGCTGGTCGAAATGGACGGGTTTGAGGCCAACGAAGGTGTGATCATTCTGGCAGCCACCAACCGCAAGGACGTTCTGGACCCTGCGCTGCTGCGACCGGGCCGGTTCGACCGTCAGGTCACAGTCGGCAACCCGGACATCAAGGGCCGCGAGAAAATTCTGGGCGTTCACGCACGCAAGACGCCGCTGGGCCCCGATGTAGATCTGCGCATCATCGCGCGCGGTACGCCGGGCTTCTCGGGTGCGGATCTGGCCAACCTCGTGAACGAGGCCGCGTTGATGGCGGCGCGCGTGGGCCGTCGCTTTGTCACCATGGAAGATTTTGAAAACGCCAAGGACAAGGTGATGATGGGGGCCGAGCGCCGCTCGATGGTGCTGACTCAGGATCAGAAAGAAAAAACAGCCTATCACGAAGCGGGTCATGCTGTTGTTGGTATGTCTCTGCCCATGTGCGATCCAGTCTACAAGGCGACCATCATACCGCGCGGCGGCGCGCTGGGCATGGTGGTTTCGCTGCCGGAAATGGATCGCCTGAACTATCACCGGGATGAGTGCGAACAAAAGCTGGCGATGACCATGGCGGGTAAAGCTGCCGAAGTCATCAAGTATGGCGAAGATCACGTGTCGAACGGGCCTGCCGGGGACATCATGCAGGCCAGCCAACTGGCACGTGCCATGGTGATGCGCTGGGGAATGTCGGACAAGGTCGGCAATATCGACTATGCCGAGGCCCATGAGGGATACCAGGGCAATACTGCCGGTTTCTCGGTATCGGCTCATACCAAGGAACTGATTGAAGAAGAGGTAAAGCGCCTGATCCAGCAAGGCTATGAACAGGCGCACAAGATTCTGACCGATCATAACGAAGAATGGGAACGTCTGGCCCAAGGTTTGCTGGAATACGAAACGCTGACCGGTGACGAAATCAAACGCGTCATGAACGGGGAATCGCCCGGCGACAGCGATGACCGGAACGACAAGTCGGACGAGGGCAGTGCGCCCAGCGTCACAGCCATCCCCAAGACCAAGGCCAAGAAATCACCGCCTGAGGGCGGGATGGAACCTGAACCGACAGCATAACCAGCAAGAACCCGGGCTCTGACCCGGGTTTTTTCTCTTTCCATCAGAGCGTTACTGGGCATTATGCGCTGGCAGACACCAATGGGTAGGGAAGCGCGTATGTCGTTTTTGCGGGAAACCGAATTTGCAGCCGAAGTCGTTTGGCTGGGCCTTGTTCCTGCCGGCGGATCGCTTCGTGCCAAGCCCGTGGAGTTGCTGGATCTTGGGTTTGAGGGCGCGAAAGGCGAACGGCACGAAGGTCTGAACCGTGCGTCCTGTGTTCGGGTCTCGAACCTCTATCCCAAGGGCACTGAAATCCGCAATGTTCGTCAACTTTCGGTGCTGTCCTTGGAAGAGTTGCAGCAGATCGCGCAGAACATGGGGCTGGACCAGCTTGACCCGTCTTATCTGGGCGCATCCATAGTGCTGAAAGGTGTTCCGGATTTCTCGCACATTCCGCCGTCCTCGCGCCTTCAGGCGGTCAACGGGCTGACGATCACTGTGGATATGGAAAACGCACCCTGCGTATTGCCCGGTCGCGAAATCGAAGCGGTTCATCAGGGGTATGGTGCAGGGTTCAAACCCGCTGCCGTCGGGCGCCGGGGTGTCACGGGATGGGTCGAACGTCCCGGGCGCATTCAACTGGGCGATCACCTCAAGCTCTTTGTTCCGGACCAGCCTGCCTGGAGCCCCGAAAATATGCAGGTTTCCGATTAGTTACCGATGAAGTGACCTGACGACGCTTCGCGACGCCAGAATGTCGGAATCCATGGCTAATCAGATTGTACACAAGGGTATGGAATGCGTAGCGCCGACGTTAGACGTCGGTTTTGCACGGTATTCAATCAAGGACCCCGGCCAATGAGCTATAAATCCGACATCGAAATTGCGCGTGAAGCGAATAAGAAGCCGATCCAGGAGATCGGCGCGAAGCTTGGAATATCCAGTGATGATCTGTTGCCGTATGGGCATGACAAGGCGAAGGTGAGCCAGGAGTTCATCAACTCGGTGCAGGGTCGTGAAGACGGCAAGCTGGTGCTGGTGACGGCGATCAACCCGACGCCTGCGGGTGAGGGCAAGACGACCACGACGGTTGGTCTGGGTGACGGTCTGAACCGGATCGGCAAGAATGCGATGATCTGTATCCGCGAGGCCTCGCTGGGTCCGAACTTCGGCATGAAGGGCGGCGCTGCAGGGGGCGGCTATGCGCAGGTTGTTCCGATGGAAGAGATGAACCTGCACTTCACCGGCGATTTCCACGCGATCACCTCGGCCCATTCGCTGCTGTCGGCGATGATCGACAACCACATCTACTGGGGCAATGAATGCGAGATCGACACCCGCCGGGTCGCATGGCGTCGTGTGGTCGACATGAACGACCGCGCCCTGCGCCAGATCACTGCCAGCCTGGGCGGCGTGTCGAACGGGTTTCCGCGCGAAACAGGTTTTGACATCACAGTGGCGTCCGAGGTCATGGCAATCCTGTGCCTGTCAAACGACCTGAAGGACCTGGAAAAGCGTCTGGGTGATATCATCGTGGCTTATCGCCGCGACAAGACGCCGGTCTATTGCCGCGACATCAAGGCCGAAGGCGCGATGACCGTTTTGCTGAAAGACGCAATGCAGCCGAACCTGGTGCAGACGCTGGAAAACAACCCGGCCTTTGTCCATGGTGGCCCGTTTGCCAACATCGCGCATGGCTGCAACTCGGTCATTGCCACCAAGACCGCGCTGAAAGTGGCTGACTATGTGGTGACAGAGGCGGGCTTTGGCGCCGATCTGGGTGCCGAGAAGTTCATGAACATCAAGTGCCGCAAGGCGGGCATTGCGCCCTCTGCCGTGGTTCTGGTTGCCACCGTGCGCGCGATGAAGATGAATGGCGGCGTCGCCAAAGCCGATCTGGGCGCGGAAAACGTCGCCGCGGTCAAGGCGGGCTGCGCCAACCTGGGCCGTCACATCGAGAACGTGAAGTCGTTCGGTGTTCCGGTTGTTGTCGCCATCAACCACTTTGTCACCGACACCGATGCCGAGGTTCAGGCGGTGAAGGATTATTGCGCCTCTCACGGGGTCGAGGCGATTCTGTCGCGCCACTGGGAACTGGGCTCGGAAGGGTCTGCTGATCTGGCCCGCAAAGTTGTGGAGATCGTCGAAGGGGGCTCTGCGAACTTCGCGCCGATCTACCCCGACGAAATGCCGCTGTTTGAGAAGATCGAAACCATCGCCAAGCGCATCTACCGCGCCGACGAGGTTCTGGCCGACAACAAGATCCGCACGCAGCTGAAAGAATGGGAAGCAGCGGGGTATGGCAACCTGCCGGTCTGCATGGCGAAAACCCAGTACAGCTTCTCGACCGACCCGACCCTGCGGGGCGCGCCCACCGGCCATTCGGTCCCGGTGCGTGAGGTCCGCCTGAGCGCGGGTGCGGGCTTTGTCGTGGTTGTCTGCGGTGAGATCATGACCATGCCGGGCCTGCCCCGCAAACCGGCCGCGGAAACCATCTGCCTCAATGACGCAGGTGAGATCGAGGGCTTGTTCTAAGTCGCTGAATAAGACATTTCATGGTCCGGAACCCCCGGGCCATGAGGAGACGATGATGCCCACTCTGACACCGCCGCAGGACTGCCATTCGATGCGGGATCTGCGGGTTCAGATCGACAGGCTTGACCACCAGCTGATCGGGATGCTGGTGAGGCGCGCAAGCTATATCGACCGCGCGTCTGAGCTGAAGCCGGGCGAGGGCCTGCCCGCCCGCATCCCGGACCGGGTCGAGGATGTGGTGCAAAAGGTGCGCGCCAGTTCGCAGGCGGCGGGGATGGACCCCGATTTGTCCGAAACGCTCTGGCGCATTCTGATTGACTGGTCGATTGCACGTGAGGAACGTGTGCTCGGCCCCGAGTAAAGACCGGGCGCGTTCTGCGCCCGTTTGGGTTTTGAAAGAAGGGACCAAAGGATGGTAGCGCAGGTTATCGACGGGAAGGCCTTTGCCGCCAAAGTGCGCGCGCAGGTGGCCGATCAGGTTGCAAAGCTGAAAGAGGAAAACGGCATCACCCCCGGCCTGGCCGTGGTTCTGGTGGGCGAGGATCCGGCCAGCCAGGTCTATGTCCGCTCGAAAGGCAAGATGACCGTCGAGGTCGGCATGAACTCGTATGAGCACAAGCTCGATGTGGAGACCTCCGAGGCGGACCTGCTGGCGCTGATCGACAAACTTAACACTGATCCGGCGGTGCATGGCATTCTGGTACAGCTGCCGCTGCCAAAACACCTGAACGAGGATCTGGTGATCAACTCGATCGATCCGGCCAAGGATGTGGATGGGTTCCACATTTCGAATGTGGGCCTGCTGGGCACCGGTCAGAAATCGATGGTGCCCTGCACCCCGCTGGGTTGCCTGATGATGCTGCGCGATCACCACGGGTCGCTGTCGGGCATGGATGCAGTTGTCATCGGTCGCTCGAACATCGTGGGCAAGCCGATGGCGCAGCTGCTGCTGGGGGACAGCTGCACTGTGACCATCGCGCATTCGCGCACCAGGGACCTGCCGGATGTGGTGCGCCGCGCCGATATCGTCGTGGCCGCTGTCGGCCGCCCCGAGATGGTGCCCGGCGACTGGATCAAGGAAGGCGCCACCGTGATCGACGTGGGCATCAACCGCATCGAACGCGATGGCAAGACCAAGCTGGTCGGCGATGTCGACTATACCAGCGCCGCCGAGCGCGCCGGCGCCATCACCCCCGTCCCCGGCGGCGTCGGCCCCATGACCATCGCCTGCCTGCTGGCCAACACCCTCACCGCCTGCTGCCGCGCAAACAAACTCCCCGAACCAGAAGGCCTGACCGCCTGATACACGCGGGGCCGGATCGGACCCTTCGGACCGGCCCCCTTTTTTGGCAGGCAAAGCTCCAGCCAAATCGCCCCCTGACTGCATGGGCAAAGCACCCTGAATGGGTTTGACAGCCGAACAAATCGTGATATCCCTGTAATCCCAGCTGGTTACAGGTGAAGGCACTATTGTGTTTGACACATTCGGGGTGAGCTATGCTAATTCATGCACAAAAGCGGTATGACGTCTAAAATAAGTATAATCCTGAAGGCATTTTCACCGCAACGTGTGGTGGCGGGTTTGGTCTTTCTTCCTTTACTTGCATATGCGTTTCCACCCTTCCTTGATTCTGACCTGTCATTTGGACTGCGGCTTGTATTCTGGGCGGGAGTGATGGTCCTTGCTTTGACGGTTACCGGGCTTGCCAGAAAGCTGATGCGGAAGAACCCCGTTTTCCTGAATGTTCCGGCGAGGGATCTGGCATTTGTTTCTTTGACCTTGGCATTGTTCACGCCTTCACTTTGGATGTTGGCCTGGGTTCTTTTCACCTGTGGTGGATATATGGCGCCGGACGCCGAGAGGATTGTGGTTTATGGCGCTTTGTTCGCGACAGGCTTGATGCTTGTACAGCGCAACGATCTGAATGCCGCGGCAATTACTGAATCTGATCTTGAAAAACCACGACTTGTCAAACGCTTGCCACCCCGATTCAACGGGCAGATCTATCGCTTGACCGTTCGGGATCACAACGTGGATGTTGTCACCTCAGAAGGCACCTTCACGCTCCGGTCGCGTTTCACAGATGCGATTGCCGAGATGGAGCCTGTCCCGGGTCATTGCTCGCACCGTTCGCATTGGGTCACCGACGCATCCATTGTAAGTGTCGAAAGGGAAGGCAGTAAAACCTTTCTGAAATTGATCAATGGTGATCTGGTTCCGGTCAGCCGGAAATACAAACCGATGCTGGAAAAGGATGGCCTGATCTGAACCTATTGCAGCATTGGCAACATGTATGGACGCGGACCTGTGAGGATCGCCATCGCCTGCGATCCCATCAGTGCCGACAGCACTTGATCAGAGCTGCGAAGCCCCCCGGTAAAAGCGCCATAGGCCGGAAGTATCAGGCGATGATCATTCAGCAGAAAAGCGGGGCGTGAAATATGACGCCCCTTGACCCTGATCCGGACTTTTGGATGGTAATGGCCAGAAACTTCGCCTCGCGCGGGATCCTGCGCGATATGACGGAAAACAAGCGGGCCACGGTGCCATTCGAACAGATGGGTTCCCCCCAGCTCAATAGGACCGGGATCGTGGTTCCCCTCAATCCAGATCCACTGACGTCCGGACTGTAAGGTCGCGATCCTCAGCATTTCTGATTTTGGCAGCGCCCGGGCAGCCTCAAGATCATCGAAGCTGTCGCCCAGACATACAATGGTTTTGGCGTTCGTTTGTCCCAGGTCATCTTTCAGGCGGTCCAGCGTTTCACGGCTGTCATAAGGCGGAAGTGAAGGCCCACCACGCCGCGCGACGCGCTCGGATTTACCCAGATGCAAGTCCGACACGCACAGCAAGCTTTCGTCTGGCCACCAAAGCGCACCGGACGGCAAAGCACACAGGCGCTGACCCGCAAAGGGAAACTCAAGTTTGTTCATGATACGTTCTTGGCCTGTTTCAGGGCCCGGCGCAAGCAGATCAAAGCTGTTCCAACCCCGCCGCTTGCAGCAGCCGCGCGCTTTCTTCCGCCAGAAGCCTTTCTTCGGCACTGCCTTTCACCGGCACCTTGCCGACCTCCAGAAACAGTGGCGCTGACAGGGGCGAGACACGCTCGAGCCGCACCAGATCAATCCTGTCTCCAATTCGGGCCAGCATTGTTTCGATCCGACCGAAATCGACAAGCCCACGCATGGCTTCTTCGCGGGTGATCTGCATCAATAGGTGATCGGGATCGTATTTCAGCAAGGTGTCATACAGGATATCGGACGAAAACGTAGCCTGCCGCCCGCTTTTGCGCTGCCCTGCCATGTTGCGTTCGATCAGACCGGCAATGGTGGCCGATGCACGAAACGTGCGCTTCATAACGGCGTTACCTGCCAGCCAGGTGTCAAGCCCGTCGCGCAGTGCATCGGGTTGAAGCAACGGGCGGGGATCGGTAACCGCGTCCAGACCCCAGATCAGTGTGGCATAGTCCGTGGCGACAAAACCCAGCGGGGCCAGTCCGGTCTCCTCCATCCGTTTTGTCAGCAACAGGCCCAAAGTCTGTTGTGCATTTCGTCCGGCAAAGCCGTAAACGCAAAGATGTTCACGCCCGTCGCTGGGAAAGCTCTCGATGAGCAGCCGGTCACGCTGGGGCAGGCGGGACATCTGGCGCTGCAAATCCAACCATTCAGCCGTATGAGGGGGAAGCTGTGGCCAGCCCTGTTGGGCAAACATGTTCAGGATGCGGTCGCTAAGCTGAGTGGAGGTTGCGAATTTCGTGCCCGAGAAGGTCGCAATCTTTGGCTTTCGGTCAGCGTGCCGCGTGACTTCGACCACCATCTCGCGCAGCCCCTCATACCGCACGATTTGCCCACCGATCAGGAAGGTGTCGCCGGGCGTTAGCGAGGCAGCGAATGCTTCTTCTACTTCTCCCAGTGGCTTGCCGCCCCGGTTGCGTTTCAGACGAACCTTGAGCGTATCCGTGTCCTGAATCGTGCCCAGATTCATACGAATTCGCGATGCGGCGCGCGGGTCGCGCAGTTGCCATTGCCCGTCGGCGCCGTGTTGCAGCCTTTGCCAGCGATCATAGGCTTGCAGAGCATAGCCGCCGGTAGCACAGAAATTCAGGCAGGCGTCAAACTCGGCCCGCGTCAATTGAGCGTAAGGCCCGGCGGATGTCATCTCGGCATAAAGATCATCGGCGTTGAACGGTCCGGCGCAAGCGGCAATCAGGATATGCTGGCACAAAACATCGCGCGGGCCACGGCCGCGGGGTTCCCCATCCAGCTCATGGGCTTTGGCGGCCTCTAGCGCGGCGACGCATTCGACCACTTCGAAGCGATTGGCAGGTACCAAAAGGGCTTTGGAAGGTGCGTTATAGCGGTGGTTGGCCCGTCCTATCCTTTGCACCAGCCGTTTGACATTCTTGGGCGCGCCGATCTGGATCACCAGATCGACATCCCCCCAGTCGATGCCCAGATCCAGCGAACCGGTGCAGACGATGGCGCGCAAGTCACCCCGGACCATCGCCGCCTCGACCCGCTCGCGCTGCTGCCGGTCCAGACTGCCGTGATGGATGCCGATGGGCAGACCGTCATCATTGGCCAGCCACAGGTTGTGAAAGAATATCTCGGCCTGGGCGCGCGTATTGTGAAAGATCAATGTGGTCTTGTGCTGCTTGATCTGCTCCAGCACGGCTGGAATAGCATAAGCCGCGCCACCGCCAGACCAGGGCGGCATCTGCGACGTTTCCAGCATTCGGATATCCGGGTCCGGACCGGGGTCGGCCTGTACAATCTGGCAGGGGTCAGGGTGGCAAGCCAGAAAGCGGGCAATCGCAACAGGATCTTCCACCGTCGCCGACAACCCGACGCGGCGCAGATCGGGATTGAGGCGTTGCAGACGTGCCAGCGCCAGCATCAGCTGATCCCCGCGCTTGCTTTCAGCCAGTGCGTGGATTTCATCGACGATGATCCGCTGCACACCTTCAAACATACGCGGGGCATCCTCGTACGAGGTCAGCAACGCCAGACTTTCCGGCGTGGTCAACAGGATATGCGGTGGATCAGCCCTTTGGCGTTTCTTCTGCGTGGCTGAGGTGTCACCGGTTCGATCCTCGATCCTGACAGGCAGGCCGATCTCATCCACCGGGGTGCGCAGATTGCGTTTGATGTCGGCGGCCAGCGCCTTGAGCGGCGAGACATAGATCGTGTGCAATCCATTGTGGCCAGCATCCGCAAGTTCAGCCAGCGACGGCAGAAACCCGGCCATGGTTTTGCCGCCACCGGTGGGCGCAATCAGCAGTGTCGCCGGGCTGAATGCGCGGTCGAACATCTCTTGCTGATGCGGGTGGATGGACCAGCCTTTGGTGGAAATCCACGCGGCAATCCGTGCGGGAATCTGCGTCATGAACGCAGACTACCCGCACCAGAGTGGTAATGGCACGGCGTTATTTGACGATTTTCTCGTCTTTGACGAACATGTTGGCCCAGGCCCGGTCGATCAGTTCGGGGCTCATCTGATAGGGGATGCCTTCGAACTCGCAGATCGAGATCATCTGGTCGATCAGAAAGATCGGTTGATAGTTGGCGTAGATGTTGTTGATGGTCGGGTATTTGACCTTCAGCAGGTGCACCAGCGCTGCCTCATCCAGCGGCATCCCGCGTTTGCGCGCAACCATGGCGAAAATCTTCAGGAAGTTTTCCTGATTCGGGCCGTCGATCTTGATCTTGAAGAAGATCCGGCGCAGGGCCGCCTGGTCAAATATCTCGTTCGGGTGGAAGTTGGTCGAGAAGATGACCAGCGTATCAAACGGAACTTCGAATTTCTCACCCGATTGCAGGCCCAGGATATCCTTGTTCTCTTCCAGTGGAACAATCCAGCGGTTGACCAGCGCCTGCGGTGGTTCGGCCTGACGGCCAAGGTCGTCCACGATAAAGATGCCGCCCGTGGATTTCAGCTGCAGCGGTGCCTGATAGGTTCGCGCGGTAGGGTTGTAAACCAGGTCCAGCATACTAAGCGACAGTTCACCGCCGGTGACCACGGTCGGGCGTTCACACTGTACATAGCGTGAGTCGAACCGTTTGCGGCGGCGCAGGCTGTTCGGGTCGTCGGCCTCCTGCTCGATCGCGGTGTGCACGATCGGGTCGTAGACCGTGATCACCTGCCCCGCATATTCGATGGCGTAGGGCACATAGACATTGTCCCCCAGCGCATCGCGAATGCCGTTCGAGATGGACGATTTACCGTTGCCCGGCGGACCATACATCAGGATCGACCGGCCTGCGCTGACTGCCGGGCCTAGATGATCCAGCAGGCTGTCGGGCAGAACCAGATGGCCCATGGCGTTGGTCAACTGGTCGCGCGTGACCTGAATGTTGCGGATCGATTGACGTTTGACTTGCTCGCGATAGACATCCAGCGGGACGGGCATCGCACCGAAATACTCGGACTGGCTGAGGGCATCCAGAGCGCGGGCCTTGCCGGCATCAGTCAGCTGATATCCCATCTCGTTGCCGCTGTTGGCGTTCAGCGTCCCCATTGCCTCAAGCAGCTTCTGCTCGCGTGCGATGTCGATCAGTTCCTGGGTCACAGCGCCAGGCAGACATATGGCCGCAGAAACTTCTGACACGGTGCTGGTGTTCTTGCGGAATATGGTCTTAAGCAAGATATCCCGCATCATCACCAGCGGAAGCTTCATTTCGCTTAACCCCTTCGGGGTAGGGGGGGCCATAACAGAGGAAGTCTGCATATTCATGCGCGGTGCTCGTTCGTCAAATTGTAACGCCAACTGCCCGAATAAGGGCGACTTGAAGGAAAAATGACCCAGCTTTGTGGCGGGACAAAGGCAGCGGCAAGGCGCGCTGATGATAGTTTACGAACCGAGAACAGTACCCAGAATCAGATACATGGCCAGCGAGCCACCCAGTGCGAACCCCATGGGAAACTGTTTGCCCCGATCCCAGCTTTCCCAATGTGGCGCAATGGTGCGCAACCTTGTGATTTTCGCCAAACGATGCGTGACCACGGCGGCCAGAATACAGGCGGTCAGAATAAGCAGCACCAGCTTTAGATCGCCAAGCCAGACAAATGGCGCGGACGCGGCAAGAAACTTCGCGTCGCCCGCGCCCATTGCCCCTGACGCGTTCAGAAGAATGCCGAAAATCAACACCACGGGGATATGCAGAAGGTGCCAGAAATAGATCGGCATCGACACATTGATCAGCAACAGATGACCGCTGACCGCGCCGGTGGACCAGGGCGGGATGGCAATCAGCCCGACCACGACAAAAATCAACGCCAGCGCAACAACTGCATGGTTCTTGATCCGCATCTCACGCATATCCGTGAAGGCCACGTAAAAACAGATCGGCAGCACGAAGGGCAGGAACCATGCCGCCGCCGCAGCGGGAATTTGCATGTGTCAGGCCTCTTCAAGCGCACGAAGCGAGCGGACCGCTTCATCGAAATGCTGCGGATGGGTGGCAATGGCCTCGCGGAACAGGTTTTTCGCGGTTTCTACATCGCCCTGCTTGACCGCGGAAATACCCATCGTATTCAGCAGTAGCGCCCGTTCAACCTGGGTCATCGGCACCACTGGAAGGCTATAGTTGCCCTGCGCTGACCGGGCCAGCACCAGATTATTCTTGGCAGTGAACAAAGAGCTGTCCTGGCGGACTGCGTCGGTGAACAGGCGTTCGGCCTCGGCATACTGGCCACGGGTCAGTTTCGAATACCCCCAATTGTTCATTACGCTGCCCGGGCGGGTGGTCAGCCCAACGGCCGTTTCATAGAAATGATCAGCCCGCTTCCACTCTTTCCGGGAATCCGCGACCACCGCCTCAAGGCGATAGCGTTTAAAGGTTTCGAACGTTGGGGGAACCGTATCCAGAACGGTTTTGGCCTGAGACCAGTCGCCATTTCGCACCAGCGCATCGGCGTACTCGACCTTGTCTGCGGCGTTCGTACCCTTCATTGTCGTCACGCGCTTCCACGCTGCTGCCGCTTCGGTGGTGCGTTTTGCGCGTCCCAGGGATATTGCCAACCCGCGCTGAAGATCGATGCGATCAGGGTTCTTGAGTGCAGCACCGTGAAAATAGGTCACTGCCTCATTCGGGTCGGCGGCACTCAACAACACATCGTTCAGGTTGGTTTCGTCAATAACGTTCACTTCCTGAAACGTCCGTTCCACTTTTTCTTCTTCGGATTCCTTTGCACAGGCCGAAAGGATCAGACCGCTGAAAACAACAGCCGGAATCAAGAATTGCTGGCGCATTTTTTGCGTCCTTTACTGCTCTTGCCTCGATTACTGGATTTTGCGTAGCGCGAATTGCCCGTCGCCAAGCTGCTCCAGTGTGTATTCTTGTTGTTCTTGCGGGATATTATTAACAGGATTTTCCATTTTTGCGAGTGCTAAGCGCAGATTGTCGCGGATTGCGTCACTTTCGCCATTGTCCAGCGCGTAAGCCCGTTGAAAGACCTGCGCCGCTTCGGGGTACTCCTGTTTCTCCATCAGCAGAACGCCCAGATTATTCCATGCAACAGGCCAATCCGGATCGCCTTCCACGGCACGGCGCAGCAATTTCTCGGCCTGCCCTAAACGCCGCAACCCAAGATTGGCCGTACCCAGAGAGGTCAAGACCTGTGTCGTCATACCCTGGTCCAGCGCGGCGCGGGTAAAAGTATCAAGCGCCAATTCGTATTCACCGGCAGCCATCAGCCGGTTTCCGACCTCGATATTGTCTTCTGCTTGTCCCCTGGGATCAACTCCCGGCGCATCCAGGCCGTTCGGCGACAGGCCTTCTGTGCAAGAAGCCACCATGGTGCAAACCACGGTGGCCTTAAGTATTCGGCGAAACCCGGACGGGAAGCACCAGAATTCAGCTTTCATAGGGTTTTATCATCCTGCGCGCCCGAAAGTTGAAATGACATTCGCCGACGGGCCGACCAGAATGATCAGCAGTGGCGGAACTGTCAGCATCATTGTGACAAGAGTCATCTTCGTAGGCAACTTGTTCGCAGCCTCCTCGGCGCGCATAACGCGTTTGTCACGCATCTCAGAGGCGTAAACCCGCAATGCTTCGGCAATGGATGTACCGAAAGTTGCCGACTGGATCATCACGGTGACGAATGAGTTTACGTCCTGTACGCCGCAGCGCACTCCGAAGTCGCGCAATACAGTGTCTTTGTCCTTACCGGCTTTCATCTCGTGTGCGACGGTTTCGAATTCCTGAGCGATATCGGGGTAGGAGGATTTCATTTCACCGGACACACGAACGATGGCCTGGTCCAGTGACTGTCCGGCCTCAACGCAGACCAGCATCAGGTCAAGTGTATCGGGAAAGCCTGCTGTAATTGCCTCTTTGCGTGCTTCGACCCGGCGTGTGATCCAGTATTTCGGGGCGAAATAACCAATTGCGGCTGGCACGAACACCCGGATCATCATTTGCTGGCCGGTGAATTCCTGACCGTTTGAAAGGACCGTAATCAGCAGAACACCGACGACGATACCAATGATACCTAGCGAAAACTGCGCAAAGTGAAAGAACCGGACCGCATCTTTTGACCGATATCCCGCCTGACGCAGCTTCAGCTCAACCGCCGAATACTCTTCTTCGTTTTTCGGCTCCAGAAAAGTCGCGAATTTCTCAAGCTGCTCATTTCGACTGGAGTTTCGCAGTTGCTCTTTCTTGCTTTTTTTCGTTGCCCGCGGGGCCGCATTCGATCGCTGAAGTTTTTTCAGAGGATCTTCCGGCTGGCTCATGATCAGTGAGACAGCGACAAGAACCATGATCAGGCCAAGTACACCCACCACGATAAGGGGGCCGAACTCACCCAGGTGTTGAGTCAGCAGATCATTGATGTTGGTCAGAAATTCCATTGTGCTGTCCTCAGACCTTGATGTTGGTGATGATCTTCATGACGATCAGGTTCAGTGTCAGCAAAATGCCGACAACGAAACACGCAGGGATGAACCAGGGGTGGTCCAACACTTCGTCATAATACCCTGGGTCCTTGACCAGGATGAAAATCAGACACGCAATTGGGAAGCCAGACAGGAACTTGCCTGACCATTGTGCTTCGGCCGTGATTGCCTTGACACGCCGGAACAGGCGGAACCGCGCACGGATCACCTGTGCCAATCCAGCCAGAATTTCGGCCAGGTTACCACCGGACTGCTGCTGAATACCCACAGCAACCGCGAGGAACCGCAAATCCTGCATATCCAGACGTTCAGCCATATCCTTCAGCGCCTCGCCCACATCGCGACCATAGGCGCATTCATCCGCGATAACACCAAACTCGGTTCCCAGCGGATCCTGAACTTCGTTTGAAACAACCTGAATTGTCGAAACGAAAGGATTACCCACACGCAGCGAACGCACCATCAGCTCAACCGCGTCAGGCAGCTGCTCTTCGATCATTCCCATACGTTTCTTGGCCTTGTGGTTCACCCACGCGTAAACGCCGCCAATACCGATGGCGATTGAAATCGCGGCGCGCAGCGCTGTGTCTGTCGCGGTACCGATGCTCAGACCCACAAACGCCATGGCCGAGACCAGCGCCATGATCATGATCAGTTGACGGGGAGAAAACGCAATGGCGGCTTTTTGAGCCTTGTCAGCAAGCAGCGAATACAGAGGGATGCTCTGTGATTTCATGTGCTGCTGCATTTCCTTGCGCAGCTGCTCCAGGACCTGTTCGCGCCCGGCACCCTTTTCCAGCATGTCCAGACGCCGGTTGACCCGGCTGTTCAGACTGATGGATTTGCCGAACGCAACCAGATAGATGCCCTCGACCAGGGCAAGAACCCCCACAAAGATGGCGACATAGATGATCGCCTCCATAGGCAATTGCATACCCGGTTCTCCTACATTGTGGTTGGGTCGTAGATGGATGCGGGCAGATCAAAACCCCACAGACGGAAGCGTTCCGAATAGTGGCTGCGCACCCCAGTTGCCGTAAAGTGACCGATGATCTTGTTGTCAGGTGTCAGGCCAACACGTTGAAAACGAAAGATTTCCTGCATCGAAATCACGTCACCTTCCATACCGGTAATCTCGGTGATCGAGGTCATCCGGCGCGAGCCATCCTGCAATCGGCTGGCCTGAACGATTAGGTTCACAGCGCTTGCGATCTGGCTGCGGACGGCCTTAATGGGCATTTCGATGCCAGCCATCGCGATCATGTTCTCCAAACGTGAAATCCCGTCACGGGCCGAGTTCGCGTGGATCGTGGTCATCGAACCGTCGTGGCCAGTGTTCATGGCCTGCAACATGTCGATCACCTCGGCGCCGCGTGTCTCGCCGACGATGATGCGGTCAGGTCGCATACGCAGGGCGTTTTTCAGACAGTCGCGCGGGCTGACCTCACCTTTGCCTTCCACGTTAGGCGGTCGGCTTTCCATCCGGCCCACATGGGTTTGTTGCAGCTGAAGTTCCGCCGTATCCTCGATGGTCAGGATGCGTTCGGCATCGTCGATAAAGCTGGACAGAGCGTTGAGTGTGGTCGTTTTACCGGAACCGGTACCGCCCGACACGATGATATTAAGACGGGTTGATACGGCAGCCTGCAAATAGGCAGCCATTTCCTCGGTGAACGCACCGAAACTGACCAGATCATCAATACCCAGCTTGTCTTTTTTAAACTTACGAATCGAAACCAGAGACCCATCTACCGCGATAGGGGGCACCATGGCGTTGAATCGCGATCCATCGGCCAGTCGGGCGTCAACATAAGGGTTGGATTCATCAACACGACGGCCCACCGCAGACACGATCTTGTCGATGATCCGCATCAGGTGCTTTTCATCCTTGAACGTGATGTCGCTGATTTCCAGCTTACCAGCACGTTCCACGAATATCTGATGCGGTCCGTTGACCAGAATATCGTTGACCGTATCGTCCTGTAGCAGCGTCTCAAGCGGACCAAGACCCGTTACTTCGTCGTACAGTTCTTTGTTCAACTGCGATCGGTCATCGCGATTCAGAACGATGTTCCTGGTTTCCAGAACTTCGCTGGCGATTGCGCTGATTTCGGCTCGTAGCTCCGCTTCGGCTGCGGTCTCCAGAGCCGCTAGGTTCAGGTTCTCCAGCAACTCGCGATGCAGTTCGATCTTGATCTCACTCAGCCGTTCCTTGCGTTTTCGATCACGATCGGCCCCGGCAACCTCAGCCGTTTTTTTCTGAGGTTTACGTACGACGGCCGTTGCTGCGGGGCTGGGGGCAGCTTGTGCGGCGGGTGCCGCCGTTTCGACCGGCTGCGCTGCCGCTTTGACGGGCTGCGCTGCTGGCTGTTTTTTATATCTTGAGAACACGGCGATCCCCCCTTGGGATGATGTTACGCAGCTTCAGCGCTGTTGCTGCCAAGGCTGTGAAGTGATTTCGCCAGCTTCGCGATTTCCCGGCGAAGCGGGTTCTTGGCGGCTGAATTGGCCAGCGGCAAACCATGGTCGCCACTTTGCATGACAGGCTTGCCCCCATCAGGCAGCAGCAGGTCAATTGAGATGCCAAGGCTTTCCCCCATGCGTTTCACGCGGCTTTTTCCATTCAGGTCGGTGAATTTTGGGGCCCGGTTCAGCGCAAAGCGCAGCTTGTTGAAGGGCAGTTCTTCGGCCTGCAACGCGCGCTTGAGGCGCAGGGCATTCTGAGCGGACCGCATGTCGAGTTCGATCATTGCAAAATACACATGTGCCGCCTGCAAGATCGTTTCCGACCACAAGACCAGCGTCTTGGGCATATCCACAACCACATAGTCGAAATGCGTGCGGGCCATGTCAATCACGCGCTGGATGTCTTCGGGCGTAATCAGGTCCAATGGCACCATGTCGGATGGCGCGGTCAGAACTTGCAGTTTTTCTTCATATGTTTGAAGGGCTTGCGAGAAAACCTCGCTGTCCATCGAATCCGTGTCGGACAGCATTTCAAACACCGTCTCGCGACGCGCCAGGTCCAGATAGGTTGAAACCGTGCCGTATTGCAGATCCAGATCGATCAGACAGACGGACGGGGCATCCTTGTCCGATGCACAGGCCAGCTCCCAGGCCAGGTTCACCGCCAAAGTCGTGGAGCCCACGCCACCGGCAAGTCCCTGAACGACGAACAAAGCGCCTTCCTTTGATTCGCCATTTGCCAATGGAACAGCTGCGGCTTGTGCCATGACAACCGGATCGGGCTGCTTCATGCGTTCTACCGCTTCCTGCAATTCACCTTCCGGAAGCGGGTAGGGGACAAACTCGTCCGCGCCCTTGCGCAGCAGTTGGTGGAGCGAAGCAGGCGTGACGTCCTCGGCGATCAGGACGACCTTGATTTTCTTTTCCTTGGCCCGCGTGATGATTTCACCCATCAATGACAGGTTGTCTTCATCTTCCCCGTCGATTGCCAATGCAACGAATTCAAGCGCTTCGGCTTCTGGCTGGCTGAAAAAGGCCAGCGCTTCGGCAAAGCCCAAGTCGCCCCAGCGCTCGCCCAGAATGGTTTCCATGTCTTCAATCAGAAGATCAAAATTCTGGACATCCCGGCTTATGGTGCAGGCCAGGATTGCAGAAGTTTCGTCTTGCGGCGTTGCGCTGGTCATAAACACTATCCTCGTCGTGAGGGCTCAGCATGTCATATGAACGAATTCCGCCAGATTGATGTGCTGTCGCCCCAATACGGTCAAATTTGGCCGCAGGTCACCCTATTGTTCACAAAGTTGCTCTGAAGTTGGGCAAGAATTGGGCGCAAAAGAACCAATTGTAGGGAAATGGGCGACGATGTCGCCCATTTCGCGTATATTATTCACCCGCATCAGATGCGTCTGTCGCGGTCACCTGTTCAATCGTGCTCTTCCACGTCGCGCTTTCAACGTATTCGCGATAAATGACGTTGGCGTATTTGCCGTCCAGCAGTTGCGGGTGACGGTCAACAAAGCCAGAAACTTCCGTTACAGTCCGGCGGTTGCGGCGGTCCCGATTCGGTGTCGCGATCAACGGCTGCGTTTTTCCAAAGGATACAACGGCTTCAAGACGTGAACGCGAGATTCCTTGCCGTTCAAGGAATGCGACTACCGCTTGTGCGCGGCGCATCCCAAGACTCTTGTTGTAACTGGTTGATCCTACGGCATCCGTATGTCCGTAAACCCGGAACCTGGCTTCGGGGAACTGTTTGATCCAGTCAGCTTGCTGCAGCAGAATGCGTTGAGCTGATGCGTCCAGTTGCGAACTGTTGAAGGCAAAGTTCACTTGGCTGGGTACATCTGCGGCAAATCTGCGACCGAGAATCTGAGCATATGTCAACTCGCCGTTTTGAACCTGTATATTGTTCAATGTCGCGTTTCCGAAGGTTCCGGCATCGATCTCGTATCCGGCCTCGCGCGTACATGCGGCAACGGCGACCGTAAGACCCAGTGTGATGATCCACTTCTGCATTGGTCCTATCCTCCTGATCAATCTAGGACGTAGCCGTACGAGCTGCCGAAGTCCTGTTTGGCAACTTCGGATGCTCCGCCGGCTCCGGGACGCTGTGTACGAGCAACCCGACCATTCACGAACAGGTCAAATTCGCTGGGCGGTTTGACACGATCGGTAGGAAGGGCTAGCGCCTCGCCGCGTGTCGGCGTTACAAGATGCGCCGTGATGATGATCACAAGTTCGCTTTGAGCGCGTTGATAGTTCGCGCTGCGAAACAATGCGCCCAGCACCGGTACATCTCCCAGCCACGGAACCTGATTGCTGAGATCAGCAAAATCATCCTGAATCAGACCCGCAATGGCAAAGCTTTCCCCATCGCGCAGTTCAATCGTGGTCGTCGCACGACGGGTAATGAAGCTGGGAACAGAATCGCCGTTGATCGTAAAGTCCGAGCTTTGATCGATGCTGGAAACGGCAGTTCCCATTTCAAGGTTGATCAGGTTACCATCCACAACACGTGGGATGAAGTCCATCTCGACCCCGAAAGCCTTATATTCAATAGCTACGACGCCATCATCCTGTGGTACAGGAATCGGAACTTCGCCGCCGGCCAGGAATGTTGCTTCTTGCCCAGACAGGGCAGACAAATTTGGTTCGGCTAGGCTGCGGGCCAAACCCTTGCTTTCAAGCGCTTCCAGCAACAAGCGAACCTGCGTCGAGCCCGCGCCAAACCCAAACAGGATCGCGCCTGTATTTGTTTGAACGTTTGGGATGTTGTTCGCGATAGCGTTGTTCAGCGAAAGCTGGTTGTTGAGTGTGTTGAAACCGCCGGTAACGTCACTGCCGCCGAAACCAAGCGACGCTGTTAGGTTTTTGGCAACAGTACGATTCATCTCGGCAAAGCGTACTTTCAACATCACTTGCTGCACGCCACCTACAGACATCAGGTTCGATACACGTTCGGGCGCGTAGCGTTCAGCCAATTCAAGTGCGCGGGCCAGTTTGGCGGCGCTTGAAACCGTGCCGGACAGTACGATGCCATCATTGGCGGTGCGCACTTCAATCTGCTCGCTTGGCAGGATCTGACGCAGACGCTCTTTAAATTCGGTTACATCGGGCGAGACCCGGACACGTACGTTGGCAAGCAGATTTCCTGCGCCATCAAACAGTGTTAGCGTGGTCAGGCCAGGGGCCTTACCCAAAACATAGATTGTGCGATCCGAAAGCGAAGAGATATCCGCAATGCCTGCGTTGGCAATGCTGAGCTCTGCAAACGGTTGTTCGCTTTCCACAACAATCGCGCGATTCATCGGAACTTCCAGCGTTTCCACTGTGCCCTTTTTCACCACGCGAAGGGTTTCAGCCCAGGCGGCATCGCCGACAGGGCTCATAACAAGCGACAACCCCAGCAGGGTTGCGCTGATCCAGGAACGTATTGTCATGTGACCTGCCTCTCCGATCACGCCTCGTTTTTTGGGTCTTATGCCCTATGTGCTAAGAGACTGCGCGAAATCCGAATTTATTGCAATAATCAATGGTTTCTGGAATTTTCCTTATGTGGAGAATTGGCAACAACAACAAGAAAAGAGCCGCATCTGAGATGCGGCTCCGATCTTGTAACACTCTGAATTGGCGTCAATTTGTACAGGGTATAGGCACGTTGACAATCTCGCCGCCGCGTCTAATGCGTGTCGTGCAAACCTGTTCAACTTCTTTTTCGGGTTCCGGTGCGGCTGCCGTAATTCCAAGCAGTTTGCGCTGATCCACCTCGATTGCCGACGCAACTGAGTCATCCTGCACCCCAACAAGGGCCAGCGACAGGCGACCAGTGTTCTGCGCCTGCGCCAGCGCAGCAACCTGTTCCGGTGTGGCTGCGACCGTAACTGTGCGTGCAATCGTTGCACTTGCGACGTCCGAACCAGCGGTCTGGTCGACGGCGATGAGCTGAACGTTGGTTTCGATCAGTTTGGTGATGCCGCCAGAATTCCCTTCTACCGTTCCGCTCGATCCGGTCCAGTATATGTCGACATTATCGCCGGGGCGCAGGAATCCTGAAACACCAGAGGCCACGTCAACGCTAATCGCAAAGGCGCGCATACCTCTTTCAAGACGAGAGGTCAAACCGGCCGATTCGCCAGGCTGTGTGATCTTGACCTCCATGATCGCCTCATCCTTTTCCATGGTCCTCAGAACATAACGCTCATTGGCGCCTCTTTCGGGAAAGAGCACAGCGAGATCAGAGAATGTACCTGCGGGAATCGCGTTTTCCGGCCAGTCTACGGCGCGAATGTCCTCCTGCGTCAGGCGTTCACCGTATTTCAGCGCACGATTTGAAACGTAAACGGTTACCGTTGGAATGACATCGACTTTGGCATTGGCCAGCGCTTCTTCTGCCGCTTGTTTCTGCCGCGCCAATTCGCTTTGATAAGCCGCAATATAGTTGCGCGCCATGTAAACGGCGCCCCCAGCCAGAGCAACGCCGACAATCAGGACAAGTCCGAATACCGCTCGCATACATGCACCTCTTTCTTATTTAGTCGGATACTAAGCGGCCAAAGGGCCACTTTGAAACAGCCCAAGTGTTAAATGTAAATTGTGTCGAAATGTGGGACAAAAATGTCTGCTTGTTAGATTCTGCGTCAGCTTTCGCACAATTCCGCAAAACGACTGCTGTCATTTCCTTGCGGCAGGCCAGACGAAGAACAACGAAACAAACGCCGCGCCCCAAAAGGTCGCCGCGTTTATTTGCCCTACACGTTCGCCAACAAGCTCAGGAAGGCGCGTGAATGTGAAAACTCGCTGTGGTTCAGTTGGTTCCCGCTGTGACGAGACCGCCAGGCCCGGTGTTCGAGCCGGTGCTGACAACAGAGGAACTCATGGCTTGGTTGATGTTACCGCCGATACCATCAACACTTGAGCTGATGACGAGGTAGGTCGCGCTTGACAGACCGATGAGCACCGCGGTCAAAACCACCCAGTCAACGGTCACCGCTCCTGCTTCGTCCGATTTGAAGCGAGTAAGGAACTTTAGCATCTACTTATCTCCAATACGACAATTCAGTGTTTCCCATAACGTCGCCCAACAGTGGTTCGTTCGGATGGCGGAAATCAGGCCAAAAGTTGATTTTGGTGGAAATATCTAAGATTCTGCACTTTTTCACGTGTTACTTGTTGCGGTGAGACCTGAAAAAGGGCGTGACTAATTCGGTGGCGCTCGTGGTGTGGCGCGCGGAGTCATGTCTATTAGCCTGAATCTTTGCCTCAGAAGGTACCGGTCTTCTGAAACAAAAAAAACCGCGCCTGAAGGCGCGGTCTCGAAATCTTGCTAAACCAAAGGCTTAGTTGGTGCCTGCAGCTGTGATACCACCTGTTGCGGTGTTGCTGCCGGTGCTGATCGACGATGCTTGCAGAGCGGTGTTCACGTCTGTTGCCAGGCCGGTCGCGCCAGCCGAGATCTGCTGGTATGCAACGGCTGCCAGGCCGATGACTGCTGCGGTCAGAACAACCCAGTCAACTGTTACTGCGCCGTCTTCGTCTTTGCGGAAGTTCTTGATGAACTTGATCATGTTACGTCCCTCCTAAAGGATCAAAAAGAGTTTAACAAACCTCGGCGTTCTTCAGAGCTTTCTCTCTCAGTCCGCTCATGTCCGTCTCGGTATGGATTAATGTTTGCCTGTTGTGCGTGGCAGGAATTGGGCCAAACACAGATTTTTTTTCGTGCGGCTTAACTTTTTGGTCACTAAATGGGCAAAGCATTGTAAATAAAATAAAAAAAAATTCTTTGATCCGCACCAAGAGCTCCACAGCGGTGCAAATTTACGCCAAATGAGGCGAAATTGCCCCAATTCGCTTTGTTTTTCTGGCTTTGGGCGAAGATTCGCGGTTCAAATCGGGTAAAAAGAATACATGAGGCAGGCACATGACTCTCCGGAACGCACTTCAATGCGCCGGTGTACTGGCGTTTCTACTATCTGGTGTCGCACCCGGGTATGCGACCGAGGTTGAGCCGCGCGGAGTTTACAAGCGGATCAAAGCGCCCAAGCCGGGTGAGCGTCCTCGCGTGACCATTCAGATCACACCCGAGGAACACGCGGCCAAGCCCTCAGCCCCCAGCACAGGGGTGGAGCTGGTGGTTCCAGAAATCATAGCAAGAACCAAAGTGGTTCAGCCCACAGTGCCGGGAATCGGTGCCGCGCCTGACCCTAAAGGGTCGTACAAGGCATTCTGGGACCGCATCTCACCGCACATTGATGAAGGCGGGGCCGGGCGGCTTGATGCTGCAATAAACGCGCTGGCGGCGACGAATGTAAGATCACCCCGGCTGCAATCGCTGCAAGACATAGCGAAAGAACGTGGGATCGAGATTTTGCGATCAACCGTGGGAACCAATGTGTCGCCAGCACTGGTGCTGGCTGTCATTTCGGTTGAATCGGCCGGTCGCGCGGATGCCGTCAGTTCGGCCGGTGCACAGGGTCTTATGCAGTTGATGCCGGCCACAGCTGCCCGCTTTGGAGTTAAGGACAGTCTGCAACCCTCGCAGAACATCGCCGGGGGTGTGAAATACCTCAACTGGCTGATGGAAGAGTTCGGAAATGATCCGATCTTGGTTCTGGCCGGTTACAACGCTGGTGAGGGGGCTGTGCGTAAACACAGCGGCGTGCCGCCTTATGCCGAAACCCGAGACTATGTGCCCAAGGTTCTGGCCGCTTTCCAGATCGCGCGGGCTTTGTGCGCGACACCGCCGGATCTGATTTCAGATGGGTGCGTGTTCCAGACCTCAAACTGAAAAAGGCCCGCCTCGTTCCGGCGGGCCTTTTCTTTTGTTCAGCCGACGATTGTCGCTTCGGTCGCAGCGCGCATTTCGTCTTCACTGACACCTTCTGCCAGTTCAACGATCCTCAATCCGCCCTCGACCACGTCCAGAACGCCAAGATTGGTGATGATGCGATCCACGACGCCCTTGCCGGTCAGTGGCAGAGTGCATTCCTTCAGGACCTTGCTTTCACCGTGCTTGTTGGTGTGGTCCATAACCACGATCACGCGCCCAACGCCTGCAACCAGATCCATGGCACCGCCCATGCCTTTCACCAGCTTGCCAGGAATCATCCAGTTTGCCAGGTCGCCTTTCTCATCCACTTCCATGGCACCCAGGATCGCAGCAGCGATCTTGCCGCCCCGGATCATCGCAAAGGACGTAGCGCTGTCGAAATAGGCGGTGCGGGACAGTTCGGTGATTGTCTGTTTGCCCGCGTTGATCAGGTCCGGGTCTTCTTCACCCTCGTACGGGAAGGGACCCATACCCAGCATTCCGTTTTCGGATTGCAGAGTGATGTCCTTGTCGCCCACATAGTTCGCCACCAGCGTCGGAATACCGATGCCGAGGTTCACATACATGCCGTCGTCCAGTTCCTCTGCCGCGCGTGCGGCCATTTGATTGCGGTCCCAGGGCATTATGCGTCCTCCTTCTTGCGGGTGGTGCGCTGTTCGATGCGCTTTTCATGATCGCCCTGAATGATGCGATGCACATAGATGCCGGGCAGGTGGATCTTGTCCGGGTCCAGTGAGCCGCGCGGAACAATCTCTTCCACTTCGGCCACGCAGATCTTGCCGCAGGTGGCTGCGGGCACATTAAAGTTGCGGGCGGTCTTGCGGAACACCAGATTGCCGGTGTCGTCAGCTTTCCAGGCCTTGACGATGGCCAGATCGGCGAAGATTCCTTCCTCAAGGATGTAGGTCTCGCCGTTGAAATCCTTGTGCTCTTTCCCTTCCGCAATCACGGTGCCGACGCCCGTCTTGGTGTAGAAACCGGGAATACCGGCCCCACCGGCGCGCATCCGTTCGGCCAGTGTTCCTTGCGGGTTGAATTCCAGTTCCAGCTCACCGCTCAGATACTGGCGCATGAATTCGGCGTTTTCGCCCACATACGAGCTGATCATCTTTTTGACCTGCTTGGTCTGCAACAGGATGCCGATGCCGAAATCGTCCACACCGGCGTTATTCGACGCAAAGCTCAGGTCTTTGACGCCCGAATCCCTGATGGCAGCAAGCAACAGTTCGGGAATGCCGCACAGGCCAAACCCGCCCGCGGCAATCAGCATGCCATCCGTCAGCACCCCATCGAGTGCCTCGGCGGCATTGGCATAGACTTTCTTCATGGAAAACTCCCCCAATGACATGGTGATGGGCAGGTTTTGCCGCCACGTCATGGGGAAGTCAATGAAACCAGAAGGTTCAGGTATTTCTACGGTAGTTCAGCTTACAATAATGTCAGTCGGCGATCAGGATTCCGCAGGCGATGCGCCCCCCGGCACCGCCAATGGGTTGGCTAATGTGATCGTCGCCAGCTTCGTGGATGATGAAAGTTGACCCGTCCGCATCCAGCAATGCGCTCCCGTCACCCTCAAGTGAAACAAGGTTTGTAAAGGCCTCCATCTCGCCCACACCATCCTGTCCCACATATAGATTGGGCAGATCGCCGGGCTCGGGGCCCTCAGGGTTCAGCAGCCCATGTGCGCCTTCAACTTTGCCAACATGGCCTTGGGCCGTCTTGAACCCTTCACCGGCCTCGCAGACACCATGGCTGTGCAGGTGTAACCCATGTTTTCCCGGCGGCAGGTCAGTGACGCGTACGTGCAGCAGAACACCATTGGGCCCTTGCGTCGCCTTCGCCTGACCAATGACGTCGCCTTGCGCGTTGATGATTTCGGCTGTGGCAGATTTGACGTGATGCGCGGCCTGGCCCTGCGTGGCAGCCGCAACGCCTATCGCCGCAACAAGAATGGCGGTTCTGAACATGTCTCAACTCCTTTACTGATCAACGCAATCCTGTATCGCGTCAGTCCATAAACACGCAGGCCGGTTCCTTTATTCAGAAACCGGCCTGCGCGCTTTGTGACATGTCCCGGTCAAACGTCCGGATTATTCAGCCGCTTTCTTTGCTGCCTTCTTTTGGGGTGCAGCCTTTTTTTGGTGCCTTTCTTGGATGCGCGCTCATTGACCAGTTCTATGGCCATTTCCTGCGTCAGCTCTTCGGGCTTGATGTCTTTCGGGATGGTCGCGTTGACCTTTTCCCATTTTACATATGGCCCGTACCGTCCGTCCAGAACCTGCATCGCGCCGCCGTCTGGATGCTCGCCCAGGTCTTTCAAAGCTTTTGCCGCGGCGCGCCCGCGTCCGCCGGGATTGGCCCGTTTCTCGGCCAAAAGCTCAACGGCGCGGTTCATACCGATTTCGAACACATCGTTTGGGTCTTTGAGATTGGCATAGACCGGCTTGGCTTCATCGGCCAGCTGATGCATCAGATAGGGGCCAAAACGCCCGAAGTTCGCTGTGATCATGCCGCCTTCGGGGTGTTCACCGATCTGACGGGGCAGGGACAGAAGCGTCAGCGCCTTGTCCAGATCCATGTCATCCTTGCTCCAGCCGCGTGGAAGCGAGGAGCGCGGCGGCTTTTTGTTCTCGGGCGTGGGTTCGCCTCGCTGGACATACGGCCCAAAGCGACCGGATTTCAGCCAGATCTCATCCCCGGCGTCTTCGCCCAGCAATTGTTCGTCGCCTTCCGCGCCTTCACCGGCGATGGGCCGTGTATAGTTGCACTCCGGATAATTGCCGCAGCCCACGAACCCGCCAGTGCGCGAGGTTTTCAAGTGCAATTGCCCCAAACCGCATTTCGGGCAGATGCGCGGGTCGGACCCGTCCTCACGCGGGGGGTAAAGCTGTGGCGCCAATGCTTCGTCCAGCTTGTCCAGCACTTCCGAGATGCGCAGTTCGGATGTTTCACCAATCGCTACTGAGAAATCACGCCAGAACTTGCCCAGCAGATCCTTGTAGTCACGATCACCGGCGCTGACGTCATCCAGTTGCTCTTCCAGATTCGCGGTGAACTCGTAGCCAACATACTGGCGGAAGAAATTCAGCAGAAAGATAGTGACGATCCGGCCCTTTTCCTCGGGGATCAGCCGGTTCTTGTCCTTGCGTACATATTCGCGGTCCTGAATCGTGGTCACGATCGAGGCATAGGTCGACGGACGTCCGATCCCCAGCTCCTCCATCCGCTTGACCAAAGTGGCCTCGGTATAGCGCGGCGGCGGTTGCGTGTGATGCTGCAACGCCAGAACGGCTTCGTTATCTGCCATGATTGCGGCTTTGTCCGACTCGCTGGTGGCCTTGGCAAACTGATCGCGCAACGTAGTTTTAGAAAAGCGCGCGGGGTCGCCCTTCATGATCTGTGGCAGGCGCTTTTCGTCATCATCGGCGACATCATCGCGGCCTTCCTCATAGACGCGCATGAATCCGTCGAACAATACCACCTGACCGGTGGCACGCAGACCGACCTGACCGTCGTCACTGCCAATCTCGACCGTGGTGCGCTCTAACCGTGCTGCTGCCATCTGGCAGGCAATCGTCCGTTTCCAGATCAGATCATAAAGCTTGCGCTGATCTTCATCCGTGACCTTCAGCGCCTTTGCATCACGCGTCATATCCGTGGGGCGGATACACTCGTGTGCTTCCTGCGCGTTTTTGGCCTTGTTCTTGTACATACGCGGGCTGTCCGGCACATATTCTGCACCGTATCGATCCGCGATGGTGTCGCGCGTTGCCGTCACGGCCTCGGGGGCCATGTCGATCCCGTCGGTTCGCATATAGGTAATGTATCCGGCCTCATAGAGGCGCTGCGCCACCTGCATCGCATGGCGCGCGCCCATGCCGAATTTGCGGCTGGCCTCCTGTTGCAGGGTCGAAGTCATGAACGGCGCGCTTGGATTGCGCGCGGCGGGCTTGGCTTCGACCGAAGTCACATGCAGCGCGCGGCTGGTGACGGCCTGAACCGCCAGTTCGGCCTGTGTCGCGTTGGCCAGATCGTGCTTGTCCAGTTTCTTGCCCGCCAACGTGACCAGCCGCGCCACATAGGTTTGACCACGCGGTGTCTCGAACAGGGCCCGGACCGACCAGTACTCGACCGGCTTGAACGCTTCGATCTCCATCTCACGCTCGACGATCAGGCGCAGACAGACCGATTGCACCCGACCTGCGGATTTTGCACCGGGCAGTTTGCGCCACAGAACCGGTGACAGGTTGAAGCCAACAAGGTAATCCAAGGCGCGGCGCGCCAGATACGCTTCGACCAGGGGCATATCGACATCGCGCGGGTTTTTCATCGCCTCTGTCACCGCCTCTTTGGTGATGGCGTTGAAGGTCACCCGGCTGACCGGTGTATCTTTCTTGATCGATCGGCGCTTGGTCAGCGCTTCCTGCAAGTGCCAGCTGATCGCCTCGCCCTCACGATCAGGGTCGGTGGCGAGGATCAGCGCGTTGTCTTCTTTCAGCGCGTCGGCGATGGCCTTTACATGTTTGCGGCTGTCATTGCCCACTTCCCATGTCATGCAAAATCCATGGTCCGGATCGACCGATCCGTCCTTTGGCGGCAGGTCCCGCACATGGCCGTAAGAGGCCAGAACGGTGTAGTCAGGGCCGAGATATTTATTGATTGTTTTTGCTTTGGCCGGAGATTCTACAACAACTACGGGCATTTAAGGGGAAACCTCGCTCGACGAATTTGGCGCCTTTTATGGTGGTGCAAAATGTGTGGGGCAAGCGGGGATTGTCAATGCGTTCCTTTGGCAGGCGGAAAAGCGACGTGATTTCAGCATGATACCCGCGCCGACTGGCAAGCAGAGCGTTCGGCTGGGCATTCTTGCCTTCCATCCAAGTCAGCTTGCCAGAGACAACAACCCGCCCGGCTGGCGCTGGATTCGTCCGTCCAGTTCAAGGTCGACCAGCGCTGGCCCCAGATCCCCTGCCGAGGCCGCAATATCGCGCAGCAACTGGTCTTCGGCGATGGGGGAAGGTCCCAGCCGCTCAAGGATTTGCGCCTGCAAATCCTGTGCGGCAGGCCGTGGCTGCTTGGCAGGTGGCAGCTCGGGTTTTGCAAAGATCGGATCACCGTGCCGTGGCAGGGCCTCGACAACGTCGTCCACCGACCGGACCAGCGTTGCACCGTCCCGAATCAAAAGGTTGCACCCGGCAGCGCGGGCGTCGAACGGGTGGCCGGGCACGGCCAGAACCTCGCGCCCCTGATCCAGGGCGTCACGCGCCGTGATCAGGCTTCCGGATTTGGCGGCTGCCTCAACCACCACGACAGCTTGGGCCAGGCCCGAGATGATACGGTTGCGGCGCGGAAAATGCCTGGCCTGAGGTGTCACGCCCATCGGCTGTTCCGACAGCCGCAGTCCCTTGGTTGCAATATTATGCGCCAGTTCCGTGTTCTCGGCCGGGTAAATGACATCAACACCACCCGCCATGACGGCAACTGTGCCGGTGTCCAGCGACGCCATATGCGCTGCCGTATCAATGCCGCGCGCCAGACCCGAGACAATCACATGTCCCTTTTCACCCAAGGCGCGCGCCAGACCACGCGCCATCCGTGCGCCCAGCGAGGAACAGTTGCGCGCGCCCACCATCGCAATCGCCGGTTTCTGCAACAGCGACACATCCCCGATGGCCCAAAGCAAGGGCGGGGCATCGGATAGGTCGTTCAATGCGTTGGGGAAATCTGCGGACCCAAGGCACAAAAGCCGCGCTTTGGCGGCTTCTGCGGCCCTGAGTTCCGCCTCGATCACGCCGGGGGGACAGGTTTCATACCCATCTATTCCGGCGGCGCGCGCCATTTCAGGCAGCGCGGCCAGCGCGTTCTGCGCCGAGCCATGTTCACGCAGCAGCCGACGAAACGTCGCCGGGCCGACCTTGCGCGAGCGCAACAGGCGAAGCCACGAAAACCGGTCCTCTTCCGTGGTGGGTGGGAGTGGGGGGTGATTGGAAGAAAGCTGCTCTTCGGTCATCCGTTGCTCCGCCTGATTGCAGAACTGGTTTACGGGACAGGGGGTTAACAGCCTCTGAATCGCAGATAATTAGCAGCGATTTATCTGTATTTCTCGAAGAATACACCGATCAAGTGTCTGAAAATAAATAAAAGAATATTTTCCAACCGGCGCTCAAATCAATGGCGTCGGTTGGAGTGCTATCGAATCAAAGTGGCGCATGGTTAACCCTGCGCCTGCCTTTGCGCTTCTCTTCCGCCTCAGGCTGCCGACCCGCCGACAGTCAACCCGTCCATCAGCACCGTCGGTTGACCCACACCCACGGGCACCCATTGACCGTCCTTGCCACAGGTTCCCATACCCGGATCCAGCGCCATATCGTTGCCAAGGCCGCGGATGCGCTTCAAGGCCGATGGCCCGTCACCGATCAGCGTGGCGCCCTTGACCGGCGCGCCGATCTTGCCGTTTTCGACACGATACGCCTCGGTGCACGAGAAAACGAACTTGCCGTTGGTGATGTCGACCTGGCCGCCGCCGAATCCAACCGCCCAGATGCCGTCATTAATATCTGCCACCAAAGCCGCCGGATCAGCGTCGCCCCCCAACATGATCGTATTGGTCATGCGCGGCATGGGTTTGTGCGCATAGCTCTGTCGCCGCCCATTTCCCGTGGGTGCAACGCCCATCAGCCGGGCGTTTTGCCGATCCTGCATGTAGCCGGTCAGGATGCCATCCTCGATCAATACGGTGCGCGAACTGGGCGTGCCCTCATCATCCACAGTGATCGAGCCGCGACGGTCGGCAATCGTGCCGTCATCCACCACGGTCACGCCCTTAGATGCTATCTGTTGCCCCATCAGTCCGGCAAAGGCAGAGCTTCCCTTGCGGTTGAAATCGCCCTCAAGCCCGTGACCGATGGCTTCGTGCAGCAAAATACCGGGCCAGCCGGGACCAAGTGCAACCTCCATCACGCCGGCAGGGGCGGGAACCGCGTCCAGATTGACCAATGCGATGCGCAGGGCTTCGCGCGCCTTGGCCTGCCAGTCGGCAGGGTCGATCAACCCGCTCAGGCCAACCCGCCCGCCGCCACCGGCCGATCCGCTTTCGCGCCGCCCGTCCTGTTCAACAATGACCGAGACATTCACGCGCGTCATGGGGCGCACGTCACGCACCGTCACACCATCGGGTCGCAGAATTTCCACCTCCTGAACGGCGGCTGCGATCATTGCGCTGACCTGAACCACCCGCGGATCCAGGTCGCGGGCAAAGGCGTCAATCTCCCGCAGGGTTTCGATTTTCACCGGGAAGGCGGCGGATTCGATTGGGTCTTCGTCCGTGTACAGGCGCGTATTCGTGGGCCGGGGCGCTTCGGCGAGCGTTCCGCCTCCATCGCCAACCGCCAGTCGCGCGGTTTCAGCAGCACGTTTCAGCGCGGCAATCGATACATCAGTCGAATGCGCATATCCGGCAACTTCGCCCTGAACGGCGCGCAGGCCAAATCCCTCGGATGCGTCATAAGACGCGGTGCGAAGCCGCCCGTCGTCAAACACCAGAGATTCGGATTTCCGACGCTCGACAAACAGCTCTCCATCCTCGGCCCCGTCCGTTGCCGAGCGCAATATGGCCAGTGCTTCATCTTGCGGCAGGGCGCTCTCAAAGGGGCGAAACGGGGCTTCAGGCATGGGTAGCGACCTTTCGGGTTTGATCCAGATCAAAAATAGCGTCTGTTTGACGCAAGCATTTTGCTTTATCTACCCGCTGGAATATGGTTTTTAACGCGGCCAAAGACAACGGGAGAGGTGCGACCGATTCACACCTTTCCGTCAGGGACGCAAAGATCAAACGATCAGGACAGAACATGAAGAATGCTTTGATGCTTTCAGGGTTTATGACAGCCCTCTCCAGCCTACCCGCCATGGCTCAGGAGCTTGAGATTATCGGCAAGCCGGTAGACGGCGGCATGGGCTTTCAGCCCGCGGCCACCAGCCTTGCCACAGGAATCCAGAAGCTGGACAGCATGATTCTTGTGATCATCACCGCGGTCTGTCTGCTGGTTGCAGCTTTGCTGGTCTATTGCATCGTGCGCTACAATCAGCGCGCAAACCCGACCCCGGCACGTTTCTCGCACTATACCCCTGTTGAAATCGCCTGGACCCTGGGACCAATCCTGATTCTGGTGTTTATTGGCGCGTTCTCGTTGCCAGTTCTTTTCAAACAGCAGGAAATCCCCGAAGGTGACATCACCATCAAAGTCGTCGGCAACCAGTGGTACTGGACCTACGAGTATGTTGATCACGATTTCGCATTCGACAGCTATCTGCTGGGCCACCCGGCGACCCTGGACGAGGGCGCACGCCCTGCGGACGCGGACGTGACGCCGTTTGTTCTGGATGACGCAATGCGCGCTAAGCTGATCGATGCAGGCTACAGCGACGATGAATGGCTGCTGGCCACGGACACCGCAGTAGTCGTTCCGGTCGGCAAGGTCATCGTGATGCAGGTGACTGCATCCGACGTGATTCACTCGTGGACCATCCCGGCCTTTGGCGTAAAGCAGGACGGTGTGCCCGGACGTCTGGCCGAGCTGTGGTTCCAGGCCGACAAGGAAGGCATCTATTTTGGTCAGTGTTCGGAACTGTGCGGCAAGGACCACGCCTATATGCCGATTACCGTCAAGGTCGTAAGCCAGGAAGTCTATGACGAATGGCTGCAGGGCGCGATCGAAGAATACGCGGGCCTGCCGCAAAGCTATCAGGTCGCCTCGAATTGAACGCGATAGGGGCGGGTTGAACCCCGTCTGACACAAAACTCAGACTGCGCGGGCGATCCGCGCAGTTTTCGCCCCAAAAGGACCGGAAATGACCGACGCAAGCATCAATGCCAGCACAGTGACCGCCCGGGCGGACGAGGCCGGCTTTGGCGATTACTTCGCCCTGCTGAAGCCGCGCGTGATGTCGCTGGTCGTGTTCACGGCATTGGTCGGTTTGTTGGCGGCCCCTGTTCCTGTCCATCCCTTCGTCGGTTTTTGCGCCATCCTGTTCATCGCTATCGGCGGCGGAGCATCAGGCGCGTTGAACATGTGGTGGGACGCGGATATCGACCGTGTCATGAAGCGTACCAAATCCCGCCCGATCCCTTCTGGCAAGGTCGAGGAAGGCGAGGCGCTGGCCGTTGGTCTGGCTCTGTCGGGTCTGTCGGTGATCATGCTGGGCCTTGCGACCAACTGGTTCGCAGGCGCGTTTCTGGCCTTCACCATCTTCTTCTATGTTGTCGTCTACACGATGTGGCTGAAGCGTTCGACGCCGCAGAACATCGTGATCGGTGGCGCAGCTGGCGCGTTCCCTCCGGTGATTGGCTGGGTGGCCGCCACGGGATCGATGTCGGTCGAGCCTTGGCTGATGTTTGCCCTGACCTTCATGTGGACGCCGCCGCATTTCTGGGCGCTGGCCCTGTTCATGCGCTCGGACTATGACGACGCGGGCGTGCCGATGCTGACCGTCACCCACGGTCGCCGGGCGACACGTGTCCATATCCTAGTCTATACAGCACTGCTGGCCCTGCTGGCCGTCGGAACTGCATTTTCGGGCATTGGCGGCCCGATCTATCTGACCGTTGCACTGGTTCTGAACATCCTGTTCCTGCGGGGCGCGTGGAAAATCTCGCGCCGGACCGAGGACGATTCCGAGGCCGATAACTTCAAGGTTGAACGCGGTTTCTTCAAGCTGTCGCTGCTGTATCTGTTCCTGCATTTCGGTGCCGTTCTGGCCGAAGCCTTGCTAAAACCCTATGGTCTGGGGGGATGGTCATGAGCCTTCGCAAAGACCACGAGCTGCATCAGCGCCGGTTCAGCCGCAATCTGGGTGTGGGCCTGACGCTGGCTGCCTTTATCGTGATTATCTTTGGCCTGACCATCGTCAAGGTCTCGGGCACTGATTTCAACAGGGCGACGCAAGAGGTTCAGAACTGATGGCGTTGTCCGGTCCTCAGAAAACGGTTGTCCAGACCGTCGGCGTGGTTGTTCTGATGGGCAGTCTCGCCTGGGCGTCGGTGCCGTTTTACAACTGGTTCTGCCGGGTGACCGGATTTGGCGGCACCACTGGTGTTGCCGAAACTGCCCCCGATACTATTCTGGATCGCACCGTTACCATCCGCTTTGACGCGTCCAAGGCCAAGGATATGGAATGGGAGTTCAAGCCGGTCGTGCGCGAGATGGATGTGCGCATCGGCGAAACCGGCCTCGCCTTTTACGAGGCCTATAACCCGACAGACCGCCCCATTGCCGGGCAGGCGTCTTACAACGTGGCCCCCTATTCTGCGGGTGGGTATTTCCAGAAGATTGCCTGTTTCTGCTTTGAAGAGCAGGTGCTGCAACCTGGCGAACGCGTTGAGATGCCAGTGACGTTCTTCGTCGACCCGGAAATGGTCGAGGATCTTGAAGCCAAGTATGTTCATACGATCACGCTGTCGTATACATTCTACGAAATTGACCTGCCCGAGGGCTATGCCGCCCTCGATGCGCAGGCAGATACAAACACGAACTAACGCCTGTAGGTGAGGGACGCTGATGGCACATGCTAAAAACCACGATTATCACATTCTGGCCCCGTCGATCTGGCCTCTGATCGGCGCCGTCGGCGGCTTTGTCATGCTGTTCGGAGCCGTTCTCTGGATGCAAGGCATCACGCCCTTCATGTTCTGGGCCGGTCTGGCAGCGGTGCTTTATACGATGTTCGCCTGGTGGTCGGATGTGGTCGCAGAAAGCCGTCAGGGCGATCACACGCCTGTTGTCCGCATCGGTCTGCGTTACGGCTTCATCCTGTTCGTCATGTCCGAGGTGATGTTCTTTTTCGCCTGGTTCTGGTCGTTCTTCAAACATCGCATGTATCCGATGTACGACTATGCAGGCACCGAATACATCCAGCCGGATATTCATGCCGTTGACCCGTTCCACTTGCCGCTGATCAACACTCTGGTCCTGTTGCTGTCAGGCTGTGCGATCACCTGGGCGCACCATGCACTGGTGCATGACAATGACCGCAAGGCGCTGATCAATGGTCTGGCCATTGGCATCGTGCTGGGCATCGCCTTTACCTTCTTGCAGGGCTATGAATACGCCGAACTGCTCATGCATGAAGGCTGGGAATTCGGCGGTGACCAGTTCTATTCCAACTTCTTCATGGCAACGGGTTTCCACGGCGCACATGTGATCATCGGGACGATCTTCCTGACCGTCTGCCTGATCCGCGCGCTGAAGGGTGACTTCACCCCGGAAAAACACGTCGGGTTCGAAGCTGCGGCTTGGTACTGGCACTTCGTTGATGTAGTCTGGCTGTTCCTGTTCTTTGCCGTCTACATCTGGGGTCAGGCTCCGCTGATGTAACGCCGATCAGACCGATCAGTTGCAAAAGCCGCCCCAAGGGGCGGCTTTTTCTCTATGCGGGGCGCAAGATTGCGCTCCATACAATTGCGTGGTTGCAATTCAGCCCGCACGCCCCTTAACAAGACGCCGGTTCCTGCAAAGAAGTTTGGTCCTGACATGCGCCGTATCCTGTTCCTGCTGATCTTCGGCCTCGCCGGTTTGGGCGTGCTGCTGTCGCTGGGCTTCTGGCAGGTGCAGCGCCTGGCATGGAAGCAGGACGTTCTGGCCGAGATCGAAGATCGGATCTCGGCCACGCCGGTTTCCCTGCCGCCGCAGGTTTCGGTGGATCAAGACAAATACCTGCCGGTAACTGCGTCGGGCGAGATGGAGCCTGCGGAGATCCATGTTCTTGTGTCGCTCAAACAGGTCGGTGCGGGGTATCGTATCATTCAGCCGTTCAATACCGAGGGCCGGACCATTCTGATTGACCGGGGGTTCATCCCGACCACGGCCAAACAGGCCGGGCGGCGCAACGGCCAAATGGAGATTACCGGCAATCTGCATTGGCCAGATGAAATCGACAGTTACACGCCCGCACCTGATCTTGATGCCAACATCTGGTTCGCCCGCGATGTGCCCGCGCTTGCGGCTGCACTGGGCGCGGAGCCTGTTCTGCTGATCGCCCGTTCGCAAACCGATCCGAATGTGACACCGCTGCCGGTGGACACGGCGGGCATACCAAACGATCACCTGCAATATGCAATCACCTGGTTTGGTCTGGCTCTGGTCTGGGCAGCGATGACCGGGTACTTCCTGTGGCGCAGCCGTGCCAATTCTGAAAGTGACGCGACATGAAATATATCTCGACCCGCGGGCAGGCGCCCGAACTGACGTTTGAAGAGGCAATGTTGACCGGGCTTGCCCGCGACGGTGGCCTGTATCTGCCCGCCGAAATCCCGGTGATGTCGCAGGACGAGATCGCGGCGCTGGCCGGATTACCCTATGAAGAAATCGCATTCCGCGTGATGTGGCCCTATGTCAGCGGCTCATTCGCCGAGGCTGAGTTCAAGGCGATCATCGCCCGCGCTTATGAAGGTTTCGGCCACGATGCCCGCGCGCCATTGAAGCAGCTGAACGAGAACCACTTCCTGCTGGAACTGTTCCACGGCCCCACACTGGCCTTCAAGGACTTTGCCATGCAGCTGATCGGCCAGTTGTTCCAGGTGGCGCTGAAACGCCGTGGTGACCGTGTGACCATCGTCGGCGCGACCAGTGGGGATACCGGTTCAGCAGCGATCGAGGCGTTCCGCGGGCTGGACGCGGTGGATGTGTTCATCCTGTTCCCGCATGGCCGCGTGTCCGAGGTGCAGCGTCGACAGATGACGACGCCTGCGGACAGCAATGTACATGCTCTGGCCGTGGATGGCGATTTCGACGATTGTCAGGCTGCGCTGAAAGACATGTTCAACGATTTCGACTTCCGCGATGGCGTGAAACTGGCGGGTGTGAACTCGATCAACTTTGCCCGCGTCTTGGCGCAGATCGTTTATTACTTCTCGGCCGCCGTCAGTCTCGGCGCGCCGCATCGCAAGGTCAGCTTCACGGTGCCAACCGGCAACTTTGGCGACATCTTCGCAGGCTATCTGGCCAAGCGTATGGGGCTGCCGATTGACCGCCTTGTGGTGGCGACCAACCAGAACGACATTCTGCATCGCTGCCTGACAGGCGAGGGGTATTTCAAGGGTGAAACCATCCCTTCGATCAGCCCGTCGATGGATATTCAGGTCAGCTCGAATTTCGAACGCGCGCTCTATTATGCCTATGGTGAAGATGGCGGGGCCGTCGCACAATTGATGGATGAGCTGAAAAAGGGTGGTTTCAATATCAGCCAGGGTGCGATGGAAGCGCTGCGTGAGTATTTCGATTCGGGCCGTGTGTCCGAAGAGGAAACGTTGGCCACGATCAAATCCACGCTGGCGCACAGTGCCGAACTGGTCTGCCCGCACACCGCCGTGGGCATCAAGGTTGCCGAAGAGCACCGCGCGGCAGACGTTCCGATGATCACGCTGGCCACCGCGCACCCGGCGAAATTCCCGGCCGCGGTCGAGAAGGCGAGTGGCGAACATCCGCCTCTTCCCTCCCGCATGTCTGATCTGTATGAACGTCCGGAACGGGTGACCCGCATCGCCAATGATCTGGTTGCCCTTGAGGATCATATAAAAAGGCACATCGCTGAGTGACTGTCAGACAAGACCAACTGAAGAACGGGTTTCGTATCGTCAGTGAGCACATGCCGGGGCTGCAATCAGCGGCCATCGGCATCTGGGTAACCGCCGGTGGGCGGCATGAGCGGATCGAGCAGAACGGCATCGCGCATTTCCTTGAGCATATGGCGTTCAAGGGAACCGAGCGCCGTTCGGCCTTGCAGATTGCCGAGGCGATCGAGGATGTGGGCGGCTATATCAACGCCTATACCTCGCGCGAGGTGACGGCGTATTATGCACGCGTTCTGAAGGACGACGTAGCGCTGGCGATGGATGTCATCGGCGACATCGTTCTGAACCCGGTTTTCGATCCGCGCGAGATCGAGGTCGAGCGGGGCGTGATCCTTCAGGAAATCGGTCAGGCCCATGACACGCCCGACGATGTGATCTTTGACTGGCTGCAGGAGCAGAGCTATCACGACCAGCCCCTGGGCCGGACGATCCTGGGCCCAACGGAGCGGGTGAGTGCCTTCTCGCGTGAGGATCTGTCGGGCTTTGTGACGGAACATTATGGCCCCGAACAGATGATCCTGTCTGCAGCAGGTGCTGTGGATCACGATATGCTGATGAAACTGGCCGAAGAGATGTTTGGCCATCTGCAATCCCGTAAGGGTCTGATCCCCGAGGTTGCACGCTTTACCGGTGGCGAAGCCCGGCAGGTAAAAGAGCTGGAACAGGCGCATTTCGCTCTGGCGCTGGAAAGCCCCGGCTATCGCGACGATGCGATCTATACGGCGCAGATCTATTCGACCGCATTGGGCGGTGGCATGTCTTCGCGCCTGTTTCAGGAAGTGCGTGAAACACGTGGGCTGTGCTACACGATCTTTGCGCAGACCGGTGCCTATGCCGATACCGGAACAACCACGATCTATTCCGGAACTTCGGCCAATCAGGTGGCCGAGCTGGCGACGATCACGATCGATGAGATGAAGCGCGCCGCCGAGGACATGAGCCCCGAAGAGGTCGCCCGTGCCCGCGCCCAGATGAAGGCCGGGATGCTGATGGGGCTGGAAAGCCCGTCGAATCGGGCTGAGCGTCTGGCGCGGCTGGTGCAGATCTGGGGACGGGTACCTTCGCTGGAAGACACGGTCGCCAAGATCGATGCGGTCAGCACCGAAGACGTGCGCGCCTTTGCCGAAACCATGGCTGTTCAGGCCCCGGCGGCGCTGGCGCTTTACGGACCGGTCGCAGACGCACCGACATTGGCGGACTTGCAGGAGAGGCGTGCAGCGTGATGCTGTTGGGCAGACGCAAGCTGAAACTCGAGACCGCGCGGCTCAGCTTGCGCCCGCCTGTACATTCCGATTTCAATGATTGGGCAGCGTTGCGGCGCGCCTCAAAAGGTTACCTGACCCCGTGGGAGCCGATCTGGGCCAAGGATCACCTGAGCCGCAAATCCTTTACCAATCGGGTCTACTGGGCTCAGCGCTCGGTCGCGAGTGGCACAGCAATCCCGCTTTTCCTGTTTCGCCGTGAAGACAATGTGTTGGTCGGGGCGATCACGCTGGACAATATTCGGCGCGGCCCTGCGCAGGCCGGAACCCTGGGTTACTGGACCGGTGAATCCTTTGCCCGTCAGGGATACATGCGCGAAGCGATCGGCGCGATGGTGCATCACGCCTTTACCCGTCTGGATCTGAGCCGGATCGAAGCCGCGTGCCTGCCGGAAAACCGCGCGTCGCGCGGTTTGCTGGAAAGCTCAGGCTTCAAATATGAAGGCGTGGCGCAGTCATATCTGCAGATCAACGGGCGATGGCGGACGCATGTTCTCTATGCCAGCCTGCGGTCCGACCGGCGCGGCAAGACAGACGCGGGCTAGGGGGCTCTGCCCCCGTCGCGGCAAGCCGCACCTCCCCCGGGATATTTTTGGCCAGATGAACAAGGGGCATGACTTGGTGGCGAACTGCGCTACACTTCGGGTATGCGCTGGTTGGTTGCGGCATTGATGGTGATTTCGGGCGGGGCCGTGGCGCAGGAGCGGCGGCCGAGCCATTGTATCGCTATCGCCGATGCTGCGCCGGGGATCGAATATCTGCACAAAGCTGCGTGGCAGGACCCGGTACCGGAGTTTTCGGTGCGCATCAGCTATGTTGCGCATGCCGCCTTTATGATCCAGACCCGTGGCGGGTTGAATGTGGTGACCGATTTTACCGGGTTCATCGGGGGTGCCGATCTGATTCCCGATGTGGTGACAATGAACCATGCTCACGACACCCATTGGACGGCGCATCCCGACCCGGCGATCCCGCATGTCCTGCCAGGATGGGGAGAGTTCGGGCAGGGGATCGAACATTACCTGGATCTGGGCGAGATGCTGATACGCAATGTCCCGACCGATATCCGCTCGGCCTATGGCGGGGTAGAGGAACGCGGCAACTCGATCTTCGTGTTCGAGGTCGAAGGTCTGTGCATCGGTCATCTGGGACATTTGCATCATGTACCTTCAGACGAACAGTTTGCTGCGCTGGGTCGGTTGGATGTGGTCATGGCCGCCGTCGATGGCGGAACAACCATGCCCTTGCCTGACATGATCTCGGTTCTGAAGCGGCTGAAAAGCTCGGTGGTCATTCCGATGCACTGGTTCTCGGAGTTTTCGCTGGATCGCTTCCTCGTGGATATCCGGGATGAGTTCCCGGTTGAACGTGACGGCGTGTCCGAGATCACCGTCTCACTGCGTGACTTGCCGGACCGGCCAACGGTTGTCGTGCTGGAGCCGCGCTATCTGATTGATCTGGAATAAGGCTTGCCGTGGAGGAATCGGTTGGGCATTGAAAGCGTATGAGTTTGAACCCCGCTGATGACTGCATTGCCACGCTGATCTGCTCGAAACTGGGCGATCAGGTGCTGCGCCCGGTGACTGACCGGTATCTCGAAGAGCCGCGCGGGCGATATGCCGGACAGGCTGGCCTGCTGGCCTTGCCCCGCACAACCGAGGAGGTCTCGGTACTGGTGCAGTTGGCGTCCGAAATGCGTGTTCCCGTGGTGCCCTATGGCGGCGGAACCGGTCTGGTCGGGGGGCAGGTGATGCCGCATGGGCCAGCGCCCCTTGTGATTTCGCTGGAGCGGATGACGGCCATCCGGTCCGTCTATCCCACCGAAAACGTGCTGATTGCCGAGGCCGGTGCCATTTTGCAGGACGTCCAAGCCGCGGCCGAAGCGCAAGACCGCCTGTTTCCCTTGACGCTGGCGGCGCAGGGATCCTGTCGGATCGGGGGCAACCTGTCCACCAATGCGGGAGGCGTCAACGTCTTGCGATATGGCAATGCGCGCGACCTGTGCCTTGGGCTCGAGGCCATTCTGCCCAACGGTCAAATCTGGCATGGTCTCAGCCGGTTGCGAAAGGACAACACAGGCTATGACCTGCGCAACCTGCTGATCGGGGCCGAGGGCACGCTTGGGATCATCACTGCAGCCGCACTCAAGCTGTTTCCCCGGCCTGCCGGGATCGGGACGGCGATGTTTCAGGTGGCGTCACCCGAAGCCGCCATTTCCCTGCTGGCCCTGGCGCGTGATCGCGTGGGCGAGGCTGTCAGCACTTTCGAACTGATCCACCAGCAAGGGTTAGAGTTCTTGTCCGAGGTTCTGCCGGACGTCCGGCAACCGTTTAAGACACCGCCAGAGTGGAGCGTTCTGATCGAGTTGGGGCTGGCTCCGGGGCAGTCTCCGTCCGACGCGCTGGAGGATATCTTTGTCCGGGCGCAAGCACTTGGGCTGGTTCAGGATGGCGTGATTGCACAAAGCGAGGCGCAGCGCGGTGAGTTGTGGGCCGTGCGCGAGCGTATCCCCGAGGCCAACCGCCTGATCGGCTCGGTGTCGAGCCATGATATCTCGATCCCGATCTCAGGAATTCCGGATTTTGTGCGCCAAGGGGAAAAGGTGATTTCCAGTCTCGGGCCGTTCCGGATCAATTGCTTTGGCCATCTGGGGGATGGCAATCTGCATTACAATGTCTTTCCCCCGGAGGGGCAGCGCCGCGCGGAATTTGAAGGTCAGAGCGCCGTGGTCAAGCGGGCCGTGCATGATCTGGTCCACGCTTTTGACGGTTCGGTCAGCGCGGAACATGGCGTGGGCCGCACGAAAACGAGCGATCTGGAACGCTATGGCGATCCGGTAAAGCTAGATGCGATGCGGGCCATCAAGGCGGCGCTGGACCCCCATGGCATCATGAACCCCGGCGCGGTGCTGAAGGCGTGAACCTGACCCCGACCCTTGTTTCGCTATCCGAAGCTTGCCGCGTTAAAGCCCTTCGAATTCGCACAGGACATGCACGTCCATGCCCATATCTTCCAGTAGCTTGCGACCACCGAGGTCAGGCAGGTCGATAATGAACGCGCATGAGACGATCTCACCGCCCAAACGCTCGATCAGTTTGATGCCCGCCGCCGCAGTGCCGCCTGTGGCCAGCAGGTCGTCAACGACAAGGATCTTTTCCCCCGGTTGGATAGCGTCGTCGTGGATCTCGACAATCGCTTCACCATATTCCAGCTTGTAATCCTGGCTGATCGTTGTGCCGGGCAGCTTGCCTTTCTTGCGGATCGGCACGAAACCTAGGCTCAGTTGATGCGCAATCGCACCCCCAAGGATAAAGCCCCGCGCCTCGAGGCCGACAACCTTGTCGATGCGTTCCCCGGCATAGGGGTGCAGCATCTGGTCAATGGCCATCCGAAATCCGCGCGGGTCGGCAAACAGCGTCGTCACATCGCGAAACAGGATTCCTTCATGCGGGAAGTCGACAATCGTCCGGATGTAGTCTTTGACAGTCTTGTTCCTTGACATGAACCAACCTTTTTCCGCTTCAAATACCAAAACGTGTTTGGCCCAAGAGGGTTAGCCATGCAAGGAACAATTCATTCGCGCGATCACCAGCGGCGCTAAACCACAGCCTTGGGCAGCCCGTAATACTGGTGAAGTGTGACAGGTGGCAAAGACAAGTGCGGTTTACGCCAATTGCGTTGATTTCGCAAAAGAAAGGCTCGTGTGGTTCGAAGGTTCATTGCCATTTCCGTTCCGGTGCTGTTAAGTGCCAGATAACGACAATCACTATGCTATGTATACACAATGCATCGCCTAAAGTAACAAGCATTTGCTAGGAGCAACGCGCGTGCCAAAGAAAGACGGCAAGGGATCGACAAAGAAAAACAGCCAGCTGGTTCTGCGCCTGGACAAGGATGAACGCGACGCGTTTGTCGAGTTGTGCAGGGAGCTGGATACGTCTGCGGCCCGCGAAATCCGCCGGTTTATCCGCGGGTTCATGAAGGAAAACGCCGAAAACTGAAAAGGGATCAGGCCGGACGGCGTAGAACTGCCGTAACGACACCCATCCCGATCAGGGTCAGCCCGCCAAACCGCGTCATCCCCGTGATCACGCTGGCGCGGCCAATCAGCCGCCGCAACCGGTCGGCCAGCAACGCATAAGCCAGGGCATTCAGCCAGGCCAGTCCGACGAAAGTGGCGATCAGGATGGCAAATTGCGGCCCCAGTGGTTCAGCCGGGCGCAGGAACTGCGGCACAAAGGCGATGAAAAAGGCGATGGATTTCGGGTTCAGTGCCGTGACAGCGGCCGCATGTCCAAACACGCTGCGGGGGGTGATATCCCGCCCGGTCGCGACCGTTCCCAGACTACTTGCCGGTGCGCTGCGCAGCAGTTTAATCCCAAGCCAGACCAGATAGGCCGCACCGACCCATTTGAGGACGGAAAACAAGGTGGCCGAGGCCAGAACAAGCGCCCCCAAACCCAGCAAAGACGCCGTCATCGCCACAAGATCCCCCACTGCGACCCCTGTGGCCGAGGCCACGGCAACGCTGCGCCCCTTTGACAGCGCATAGCTCAGCACCAGCAATACGGTCGGGCCGGGGATCAGAAGCAAAGCAGTGGAGGCGGCGACAAAGGCCAGCCAGAGTTCAAGCGACATGGTGTCTCCTGTAAAGGTGTCGTCACACCAAGCCCTTGTATGATGCCAACGTCAAGCATCTGCCTTGATCGTTTGGCTGTTTTTGTGGCGACAAGATCGAGCACCTGTGCGTTTCTCGCATCTGAATCGCAAAGCTCATAGATTTAGGCAGTGTGACAAGGACTTGAAGTTTGGATGAAGCTTTGCTCATTCATCTTGAAACGGTCCTGAACCTGCCCAGACTAAAAGGCACAACATTGCAGGAGGCAAAGGTGCAGATCCAAAGTACAGATGTCAATTCGTTGAAGCGGATCAATCGCATCAAACGGTTGCTGCTTGGCCTCATGCTGGCCGGGGGCGTCGTGTATGGGATCATCGTTGGATACATGTACTTCAACCAGCAATCGCTGCTTTACAAGCCAGATGGTGAATTGCCTGATCCAGCCTCGGTTTCTTTGGCGGATATCGATGTGCTTTCACTGCCTATGTCCGATGGTACGGTTCTGACGGTTTGGGCCGCGCCGGCAGCCGTCGAAGGTGCCCCGACCGTATTGTTCTTTCACGGCCAGAGCGGCAATCTGAGCGACCGCGCGGCCCGATTTCAAGAGATACTGAACAGCGGCTACGGGCTTCTGGCGCCCAGCTTTCGCGGGATTCCGGGAAGTACAGGCGCGCCGTCCCAAGCAGGTTTGATCTCGGACGGATTAGAGTTGTTTGACCATTTGCGTAGGGCCGGAGAGCCAGTTGTTCTACACGGCCAAAGCCTTGGTACAGGAGTGGCTGCGGCGGTTGCGGCGCAACGGCCCGAGGCCGAGATGCTGGTGCTGGAAGCGCCATTTACTGCGACTGTGGATGTGGCGGCTGAACGCTATCCTTGGTTGCCCGTAGCGTCACTGATGCGCGACCAGTTTGCCACCCGCGACATCATCGGGACAATCGAGATGCCGACGTTGATCTTCCACGGCACAGATGATCAAACCGTTCCAGCGCATCACGGCGCGCGCCTTGCCGAGATGGGCGGTGAGAGGGTCGAGTTTTTCTCGATTCCCGGCGGAACCCACAACGACTTGTGGTCATACGGCCTGTGGCAGACCGTTCAAGACCGCCTGCCACAGAACTGATTTCAGAGAATTCGCCCGGCCACCGCGTCCAGTTTGGCCAGCAGCGCCGGATCGCGCTTTTCGGGCGCGGTGAGGATGGCATATTCCAGCGCCCGGTCACAGCCATGCGGGCAGGGCGCGCGGTCAGCCCCCAACAGGGCGGGAAGGCCCATGACCAGTGCACGGCCCTTGTCGGCATTGCCGGTCAGGGTCGCAATGATGGTGGTCACATCCACTTCACCATGATCCGGGTGCCAGCTGTCAAAATCGGTGACCATCGCTATCGAGGCATAACAAAGCTCGGCTTCGCGGGCGAGCTTGGCTTCGGGCATGTTGGTCATGCCGATCACGTCACATCCCCATTGCTCGCGATACATCTTCGATTCAGCAAGAGAAGAAAACTGCGGCCCTTCCATCGCCAGATAGGTGCCGCCGCGATGGATCGTGATACCGGCAGCCTTGCCCGCGGTCTCACAGGCGTCCGACAGGCGCGGGCAGGTCGGATGCGCAACACTGACATGGGCGACGCAGCCTGTTCCGAAAAAGCTCTTGTCGCGCGCAAATGTCCGGTCGATGAACTGATCGACGATGACAAAATCGCCCGGTGCCATGTGTTCGCGAAACGACCCGCAGGCCGAGACCGATATCACATCCGTCACACCAAGCCGTTTCAGTGCGTCGATATTGGCGCGATAGGGCACATCGGTGGGCGAATGCACATGCCCGCGCCCATGGCGCGGCAGAAAGGCCATCGCGACACCGTCCAGCGACCCGGTCAGGATCTGATCCGAAGGTGCCCCCCAAGGGGTATCGACACTGACCCAGTCCGCATTTTCCAGCCCATCGATGTCATAGATGCCTGATCCGCCGATAACGGCAATCCTGGTTTGGGTCACTGTCCTGCTCCGCCTGAGATACTGATATTGAGTTTGTGCGGGTTCGACCCGAAATTGACAAGAGGTCTATTCCTGTTTTGCCAGCAGGTTACGCTGTTGAGATTGCGTGTTGAAATCCGTCCAGGCGGCTCCAAACTCATCCAGAGGCCACGTCAGGTCTTGCGATTGACCATGCCTGTCACGAAACTCAAAACGATACGCATCCCCGTTCAGCATGGCATCCAGCAGGCCGTCGGCGCGATGATCCTCGAACGTACAGCTTAACCCTGTCAGGCAACCGGGACGCCGCGTGCGCCAGATCACATCCTGATCTTTCTCTATGCGGAATCCAGAAGGGTTGAAGAATGTACCCGGCTCAATTCCAAACTCGATTTTGAATCCATCTGGCTCAGGTGTGATGAACATGAACTGCGCCGCAAATTTCGGACGCAAGGAAAACACCTCAGCGCGCCTTATGTAACAGCGCTGCACCAAAGCACCGGCTTCCTCACGCTCGTCACAAATCGAATTCCAGATGCCGAAAATTTCATGGTGCGTGACACGCCAGTTTCCAGCCGTGTCATTCCCTTGCAAGTCCTGTGCAAAGGCGGGCAGGGCCGATAGAAATATGAGGGCAATCCAACGCATGAACTCACATTTGGGTGCTTGATCCGGGTGCCGCAAATCACGTTGCCGAGAGGCAAGTTATGCGCTGTGCGCATGGCTGCATCCCACCTCCTGCGGTGGCTTAACAGCGGCGCGCCCGCTACAACGACCCCTTCGCGCGAACATAATATCCTATAGGACTGTCCAATGCCCCGAGCCTTGCTGGCAAGTTTTGCCAACCGTATCGCCATACCCGATCTGCGCTGGGTGCCGGATGAGGGGCTGACCTTCTCTCGCCTGCGGATCGAGCTGCTGTCCGGCTTGACCGTGGCCCTCGCGCTGGTGCCCGAGGCCGTGGCCTTTGCTTTTGTGGCAGGCGTGCATCCGCTGGTGGGCCTCTATGCCGCGTTCCTTGTGGGGCTCATCACCGCGTTGATCGGCGGGCGACCCGGCATGATCTCGGGAGCGACGGGCGCGCTGGCGGTCGTCATGGTGGCTTTGGTGGCCGAACATGGGGTCGAATACCTGTTCGCGACGGTGGTTCTGATGGGGATCCTCCAGGTTATAGCCGGGGCGATGCACTGGGGCCGCTTCATCCGACTGGTGCCGCACCCGGTGATGCTGGGCTTTGTGAATGGCTTGGCCATCGTGATCTTTCTGGCCCAGATGGGCCAGTTCAAGGTGCCGGGTACCATGGAAAACACCGGTCACGGCATGGGTGGTGGAGAATGGCTCTCGGGTGCGCAGCTATACACCATGCTAGGCCTTGTGGCACTGACAATGGCGGTGATCTGGGTGGTGCCGCGCATCACGCGTCTCATTCCAGCACCTTTGGCCGGTATTCTGGTTGTCGCTGCGCTGGTGATCGGTCTGGGGCTGGATGTCCCGCGCGTCGGTGATCTGGCCTCGATCGAAGGTGGCCTGCCTGCCTTCCACATCCCGATGGTTCCGCTGAACTGGGGCACGCTTGAGATCATCCTGCCCTACGCCGTCATTCTGGCTGCGATTGGCCTGATCGAATCCCTGCTGACCCTGAACCTTGTGGGCGAGATCACCGGCAAGCGCGGCGGGGCTTCTCAGGAATGTATCGCGCAAGGTGCGTCGAATATCGTGACCGGCTTTTTCGGTGGCATGGGTGGCTGCGCGATGATCGGTCAGTCGATGATCAACGTGAAATCCGGTGGCCGGACCCGCATCGCGGGGATCGCTGCGGCGCTGTTTCTGCTGACCTTCATCTTGTTTGCCTCACCGCTGATCGAACAGATCCCGCTGGCCGCGCTGGTTGGGGTGATGTTCATGGTGGTGATCGGCACCTTTGCGTGGAACTCGTTCAAGATCCTGCGCAAGGTTCCACTGACCGACGCCTTTGTCATCGTACTGGTCACTGTCGTGACAGTGATGGAAGACCTCGCGGTCGCCGTTGTTGTCGGCGTCATTGTCTCGGCTCTGGCCTATGCGTGGAACAACGCCAAGCGCATCCACGCGGTCACCCGCGACTCGGCGACCGAAAAAGGGGCGAAGGTCTATGAAATCCAGGGACCGCTGTTCTTTGGGTCATCGGATGGCTTTATCGAACTTTTCGATGTGCCGAATGACCCGGAAACCGTCATCGTCGATTTCGCTGAAAGCCGTGTGGTGGACCAGTCGGCATTGCAAGCCATCGAAAACATCGCGGCCAAATACGAGGCCGCGGGTAAACGCGTCATGCTGCGCCACCTGAGCCGGGATTGCCACAAGCTGTTGAACAAGGCAGGCCACCTGATGGTCGACAGTGATGATGACCCGGATTATGAACTTGCCGTCGATTATTCGGTCCGTACCGGCATTCTGGGCGGCCACTGATCCTTTTGCGAGGCTCTGCCTCGCGCTCCGGGATATTTGAAGCCAGATGAATGAAGGATCCCTGCTTCATCTGGCCAAAAAATATCCCGGGGGAGCCGCCCGGAACGGGCGGTGGGGGCAGAGCCCCCGACAACCTCAATCATCCGGGCGATTGAGCGAGAACAGCTCGGACACGACCGAATAGTCCCGGTATCCAAGCCGCGCCAGAGGTTTGAACGAGGTTACGTCGAACTTGCCCTCCCGGATGTGGTCGTCGAGCAGATGAACGCCTGTCACTTCGCCAAACACGACGCGGTTGGCCGTGCCGGGCAGGGTCACGATCTGGGTGAGCTTGCATTCCAACGCCGCCGGGGCACCTTGTACGCGGGCACAGGGGATGGTTTCACATTCGACCGGGGTTAATCCGGCATGGGCAAATTCGTCCACCTCCTTGGGAAGGCTGGCCGAGCTGGCGTTCATCGCATCCTGATGCGCAAGCGCTACAACATTCACGCAGAATATACCTGTCGCCTCGATATTGGCGATACTGTCCTTGCCGCCGATCTGATCGTGTTTCGTGCCGGTTGTGGCAAACATCACCTGCGGCGGTGTGTAAGCAACCCCGTTGAAAAAGGAATAGGGTGCCAGATTGTTGATCCCATCCGCATCACGGGTCGAGATCCAGCCGATCGGGCGTGGCGTGATAATGGCGTTGAACGGGTTGTGCGGCAGGCCGTGGCCGTCTTCGGGGCGGTAGAACATCATATCTCCAAGCGTTTGCCCAAGGCGTAACGAAGTGCTAGGGCGATTTCCAGCAAGGAAAAGAGGGCAAACGTGCAGCAATTCGGGATCAGGCCGGAAGAGCCGGACGATTGGTGGGAAGTCGAGGCCCTATACGATCTGTGCTTTGCGCCGGGCCGTGAGGCGTTGTCGTCCTACCGGTTGCGCGATGATGTGCCGCCGGTTGCTGGTCTGTCTCTGGTCGCGCGCGACGGTCAGGGCATTCTGGCCGGGGCGATCCGCTTCTGGCCTGTCCATGTAGGCGAACACGATGCATTGTTGCTGGGGCCCGTTGCCGTGCACCCTACCCATCAGGGCGAGGGTCTGGGCGGATATCTGATCCATGCCGGTGTTGAAGCCGGGCGAAAACGCGGGTGGCAGCGGGTCATGCTGGTCGGTGACGAACCCTATTACAGGCGATTTGGTTTTGCGCGGCTGCAAGGTGTCGAGATGCCGCCGCCCACCAACCCGGACCGGGTGCTGGGGCTGGAACTGGCGCCCGGGGTCTGGTCCGGAGTTCATGGGGCCGTCACCCGCTGGACCCGCTGACCTATTGAATCGACACGGCTCAACGCCGATGTTGATAGGCAGGAGGACGCACATGCAGAACGTGGTTCTTGTCGAAAACGTGGATGCCGAGGCTGAACTGGATCGTTTGGCGGGTTATTACCGATCTGCCGGAGGGGCCGGTGTCAAACTGCTGAACAAGCTGGGCGGATCAGCCGAGTCACTGCTCGAGCAATTGCCCGAACCGGTTCGGAACGGCCTGACAGGGGCTACCGAGCAGGCGTTGTGGTTTGCGATGCACGCGGCTCAGGGGTCCCGGCGTGCGATCCCTGATCAGCAGCCCTGGGTCAATACCGCGCTTACCACGGCCATGGGTGCGGCCGGTGGGCTGGGCGGTGTATCAACAGCCCTGATGGAGCTGCCTGCAACAACCGCCATGCTGCTGCGTGCCATTCAGGGGGCCGCCGCGCGTGAAGGTTTCGACCCGTCCGCCGAGAACGTAAAGTTCGATTGTGTGCGGGTTTTGTCCGCATCGGGCCCGCTGTCGCATGATGACGGAGCGGATTTCGGCTTTTTCTCGGTGCGCCTGACACTGACCGGTCCGGCCATGCAGCGTCTGATTGCTGCCGTGGCACCACGCTTTTCGATCGTGCTGGGGCAAAAACTGGCGGCACAGTCCGTCCCGGTGCTCGGCGCATTGGCTGGTGGTGGAACGAACTATGTCTATTCGCGCTATTACCAGCAGATCGCGCGTGTGCATTTCGGCCTGCGAAGACTGGCGGTTGACGCCGATATCCCGCATGACGAGCTGGTGAAGCAGCTGTCAGCCCGCATGTGATCAACAAATGCGCCGTCACGCCAGACTTGGCGGACACCACTTCATATGGTAGTTTTTCAAGAAAATGGCGCTAAATAGGCGTGTCATGCGCGCCTATAAAGCCAACGGGTCCGTTGCCCGAACAAAAGGTGCGTCGCGCAATGAATGCAAGACCGGTGCCGCGTGTATTGACTGAGACTGCGGAACACCCTGTTTTGCGGCAATCTTCTGCCCTGTGTTATCGGATCCGGCATGGTCAGCCAGAGGTTTTGCTGATCACGACGCGCCGGGCCCAGCGCTGGATTATCCCCAAGGGGTGGCTCATCCCCGGGCTGACCCCATCAGAAACCGCAGTGCAGGAAGCTTGGGAAGAAGCGGGCGTGACGGGGCGATGCAGCACAGCGGGGCTGGGGCAGTTTCTGCACCTCAAGCATAGCCCAAATCAGCCCCCGACCTTGATACTGGTTGATGTTTTTGCGCTGCATGTACAGGTTATGTCGCAGGATTTCCCTGAACAGCACGAGCGCAGGCGCAAGTGGTTTGCGCCTAAAAAGGCAGCTCAAAAGGTCGGATCACCCGAGCTAGCCGATTTGTTACGCGACTTTAAGACATATACACATTAAGATAGTTCCAGAGAGGCTTGATATTGTCAGTCTGGTCGGTATCTATTCGCCAATCGCAATTTTGGACTGAACATGATTCAATACGCGTTGAAATGCAGTGAAGGCCACACATTCGACAGCTGGTTTCAATCCGCAGAAGCCTTTGACAAGCTGGCCTCTGCCAGGATGGTGACCTGCGCGATCTGCGGATGTACGCAGGTTGCGAAGGCGATCATGACACCGCGTGTCCGTCCGGCCCGGAGTGCGCAGGGAAAACCTGAAAACGCGCCTGCATCCAATGAACAGATCAACGTCGCCACCCCCTCGCCTGAGATCGCGAAGGTTCTGGCCGAGTTGCGCCGCCATGTGGAAAAGAACTCGGACTACGTTGGCAAGGATTTTGCAAGCGAGGCGCGCAAGATGCATCTGGGAGAGGCGCCAGAGCGTTCGATCTATGGTGAAGCCAGACCGGATGAAGCGAAATCGCTGATCGAAGATGGCGTGCCGGTGGCACCGCTGCCGTTTTTGCCCAGCAGAAAGACCAACTGATCCATGCATGTTGTGATCACCGGTGCCAATCGCGGTATCGGCCGCGCCCTTGCCACGCGCTACGACACCCGCGGTGACGCGGTCACCGGAACCGCGCGCGATGGCAGCGCGCAGGTGCGTCTGGACGTGGCGGCCCCTGCCCAACAGGCGGCAATGGCCGAACAGCTGAAAGGCCAGCCCGTTGATCTGCTGGTCTGCAATGCCGGGGTCTATCTGGACAAGGGGCACACGATCGACGGCTACCCCGCCGAAATGTGGGCGCAAAGCTTTGCCACCAACGTGACCGGCGTTTTCCTGACCGTTCAGGCCTTGTTGCCCAATCTGCGTGCCGCAGGCGGCAAAGTCGCGATCATCTCGTCGCAGATGGCGTCTCATACGCGGGCACCGGGGGGCAGCTATATCTACCGTGCCTCCAAGGCGGCGGCGTTGAATCTGGGGCGGAACCTGGCGACGGATCTGAAAGCCGACGGGATCGCCGTGGGCATCTATCATCCGGGCTGGGTACAAACCGACATGGGCGGCGCGGCCGCCGATATTGATGTCGATCAGGCCGTCTCGGGCCTGATGGAACGCTTTGAGGCCCTGTCGATCAGTTCAACCGGCTGTTTCGAGACCTATGACGGGCAGGCACACGCTTACTGACGGGTCAGCGCAGCTTTGGGAATTTCATAGACTTCACCGGGTTCAATATAGATAACCATCAAATCACCGCGCGTTTCATACGACATCTTCGAGGTGGAACTGCTGGAGTCCGGCACGCCTTCCTTGAAATAGATGCGGCGCACCTCTCCTCCACCAAGAGCAACCGCAAGCGTTATCGTGCCGTCGTCATGGCGGCGCAGTTCCGCATTGCAGCTTTGCATCGGGTCACCGGCATTTGCGGCGCAGGGCACTTTGCCCAGTGCATTCTTTCCGTCCGTTCCGGCCACACTGGCAACCTGGGCCAGTACAGGCGACGACAACAAAGTAACGGCAAGGGCTAGGCGAAACATGGGGAACCTCTTGATTTGGTTGTTACTCGCAGGCTGACACCGCACCTGCGCAATGTAAAGCGGCCCTGTGCCACAGGCGGGTCCTGTTTGCGCTCTTGCTCTTGGGGTGCCCCTCGCTTATGAGGCTCGGGACCTCTAATCCAAGGCGCGGAGACATTTGCCCCCATGCCCGTACTCGTTATGAAATTCGGCGGCACTTCGGTCGCCAACCTGGACCGCATCCGCCGCGCTGCCAAGCGTGTTGGTGTCGAAGTTGCCAAGGGCTATGACGTGATCGTCATCGTCTCGGCCATGTCGGGCAAGACCAACGAGCTGGTGGGCTGGGTGAACGAGACGTCGCCGCTGTTTGATGCACGCGAATACGATGCTGTTGTATCTTCGGGCGAAAATGTCACCGCTGGCCTGATGGCTCTGACATTGCAGGAAATGGATGTTCCGGCGCGCAGCTGGCAGGGCTGGCAAGTGCCGCTGCTGACAACCAGTGCGCATAGCCAGGCGCGGATCGAAGACATCCCGACCACGAACATCAACCAGAAATTCGGCGAAGGCATGAAAGTGGCCGTTGTGGCCGGGTTTCAGGGGCTCAGTCCCGAAGGCCGCATCACAACGCTGGGCCGGGGTGGCTCGGACACCACTGCTGTGGCTTTTGCCGCGGCGTTTGGTGCGGAACGCTGCGACATCTATACCGACGTGGATGGTGTCTATACCACCGATCCGCGCATCTGCGAAAAGGCCCGCAAGCTGCACAGGATCTCGTTCGAGGAAATGCTCGAACTGGCGTCGCTGGGCGCCAAGGTGCTGCAGACCCGCTCGGTCGAGTTGGCAATGCGCTACAAGGTGAAACTGCGCGTTCTTTCAAGTTTCGAAGAACAATCCGACGAGGCCGGTACGCTGGTCGTTGACGAGGAGGATATCATGGAATCCAATGTTGTGGCCGGTGTGGCCTATTCCCGTGACGAGGCCAAGATGACCGTCGTTTCGGTGGCGGACCGTCCCGGTATCGCCTCGACCATCTTCACCGCGCTCAGCGATGAGGGCGTCAATGTCGACATGATCGTGCAGAACATCTCGGACGAGGGACGCACGGACATGACCTTCTCGTGCCCCACCGATCAGGTGGTCCGTGCCGAAAAAGCGCTGCTGGCGATCAAGGACAAGGGCGAGCTCAACTATGCCGAACTGGTCGCCGATACCGGTGTCTGCAAGGTTTCGGTGGTGGGAATCGGTATGCGCTCGCAATCGGGTGTTGCGGCCAAAATGTTCAAGGTACTCTCGGATGAGGGGATCAACATCAAGGTCATCACAACCTCCGAGATCAAAATTTCCGTTCTTATCGACAGGAAATACATGGAACTTGCCGTTCAGGCACTGCATGATGCCTTTGAACTGGACAAGGCGGCCTGAGCTGATCGGCCAAGGGTTTCGCCTGACACACTGAATTGGTTGGGCCATGGCAGACGGCACGGAAACAGAATCCCGCAAGCTGCTGGGGCGGTTGCGCGAGGCGATGGCCAGCGAAGCCGCTGGGCAGGAGCGTCTTGATCAGATCACTCATCTGATCGCCGACAGCATGCGCAGCGAAGTGTGCTCGATATATCTGTTCCGCGATGAAGAGACCCTGGAACTCTGTGCGACCCAAGGGCTTGCGCCGGAATCGGTACACCAGACCCGGATGCGCATGGGCGAGGGGCTGGTGGGCCGGGTCGCCAAGACCGGCAAGGTGGTCAACACCCCGGACGCGCCGTCTGAAAAAGGGTTCCGGTATATGCCGGAAACCGGGGAAGAGCGGTTTTCGTCCTTTCTCGGCGTGCCGGTGCAGCGCCTTGGGGAAAAGCTGGGTGTTCTGGTTGTCCAGTCCCGCAAAGCGCGTGAATTTTCCGCCGACGAGATCTATGCGCTGGAAGTGGTGGCCATGGTGCTGGCCGAAATGGCCGAACTGGGCGCCTTTGTCGGCGAAGGCGCGGCCTTGTCGCCACGGCACCAGCAATCGGTTCTGCTGCGCGGCGGCCCGGCGCAGGAAGGTTCCGCCGAAGGCCATGTCTGGCTGCATGAACCCCGCGTGGTTGTCACCAATCCGATCGCCGAAGACCCGCACCGGGAACGCGAACGTCTGAATGAGGCAGTAGAAGAGCTGCGCGTCGGTGTCGACAAGATGCTCGAAATTTCCCGGGATGGTGATACCGAACAGCTCAAGGTGCTGGAAGCCTACCGGATGTTTGCCAATTCCAAAGGCTGGATGCGCCGGATGGAAGAGGACATTGCCCTGGGGCTCAGCGCCGAAGCCGCGGTCGAGAAAGAACAATCCCAGGCGCGCGCCCGGATGGGGCAGGTGTCTGATCCCTATCTGCGCGAACGGCTGGCGGATCTTGACGATCTCAGCAACCGTTTGTTGCGCATTCTGACCGGGCAGGGAAAAACCGACAGCGCCGATCTGCCACCCGATCCGATTCTGGTCGCGCGCAATATCGGCCCCGGCGACCTGTTGGAATACGGTCGGGCGCTGAAGGGGATCATCCTCGAAGAAGGTTCAGTCGGCAGTCACGCTACCATTGTGGCCCGTGCGCTGGCGATCCCTCTGGTGGTCCATGTGGGCCGGATCACGACCGAAGCGCTGAACGGCGACCACGTGCTGGTGGATGGCGATCAGGGCGTTGTTCACCTGCGTCCGGAAGACAGCGTGGTCAGCGCCTTCCGCGACAAAATCGCGATGCAGGCCAAGGCACAGGAACGCTATGCCTCGATCCGCGAAACCCCCTGTGTCACTCGCGACGGAACGCGCATCAATCTGGTGATGAACGCGGGTCTGATGGCCGACCTGCCATCGCTGGGAACGTCAGGTGCCGAGGGTGTTGGCCTGTTCCGAACCGAGCTGCAATTCCTGATCCGCAATAAGATGCCCAAACGGTCCGAGCTGGTCACTCAGTACCAGCGGGTTCTGGATGCCGCGGGCGACAAAAGGGTGGTGTTCCGCACGCTCGATATCGGGTCGGACAAGGTACTGCCCTATATGAAACACGTGGCCGAACCCAACCCGGCCCTGGGTTGGCGCGCCATTCGTGTCGGTCTGGACAAACGCGGCGTGATGCGGATGCAGTTGCAGGCCCTTCTGCGCGCCGCCAATGGTCGCCCGCTGACCGTCATGTTCCCCTTTGTCGCGCAGGCCGAGGAATATCGCGAAGCCCGCTGGGAAGTGAACAAAACCATCGAACGCGAAAAGCGACTGGGCCACGTTCTGCCCGAAACGCTTGAAGTCGGCGCGATGCTGGAAACCCCTTCACTGGCCTTTGCGCCGCAAAAGTTCTTTGACGAGGTCGATTTCATCTCGATCGGTGGGAATGACCTCAAGCAGTTCTTTTTTGCCGCTGACCGCGAAAATGAACTGGTCCGCCGCCGCTATGACACGTTGAATGTCAGTTTCCTGAGCCTGATGGAACGCATTGTCGAACGCTGCGGGCTTTCGGACACTCCGCTCAGTTTCTGTGGCGAGGATGCGGGCCGTCCGGTCGAGGCGCTGTGCCTTGCGGCCATGGGTATTCGCACCCTGTCTATGCGCCCGGCGTCGATTGGTCCGGTCAAAAGCCTGTTGCTGCGGTGCGACCTGATGGAGGTGCGAAAAATCATCGCCGACGCGCGCCATCGCGGCGAACAATCCGTACGTCCGGCCGTGATGGAATGGCTGCGCAGTCAGGTATAGCCCTCAAAACCTCGCTTTTTGGGGAAACTATGCTTGATTTTTTCGCGCAGGCTTTCTATCACGCAGGCAATGTTAGCGGTAACAGTGTGCCGCAGAGCCGTTTCATGCCGTGCTGAACTGATATCGGCAAACTCGAGAAGGAGCCTGTGATGGTTTCACGCGTAATTCCGGTAGAGCCGTTCGATCTTGTGTTGTTCGGCGCGACCGGGGATCTGGCGCAACGTAAGATCTTGCCGGGCTTGTACCATCGGTTCGAGGTCGGCCAGATGCCCGATGGGGCGCGGATCATCGGCACGGCGCGCTCGGATATCGACAGCGACGAATTTCGCGATCAGGTCCGCGCATCGATGCAGGAATTCGCACCAAAGTTCAAAAAGGACACGCTGGACCGGTTCCTGTCTCATGTTGAATACGTGCCGGTGGATGCACTGGGCGATGCCGGATGGTCCGATCTGTCCAAGCTGCTGCGCCCCGACGTGGTGCGGGCCTTTTACCTGTCGGTGGGTCCCAGCCTGTTTTCGGGCATTGCGCAGCGCCTGCATGACGCCGGTCTGGCCACGCCGGACAGTCGCATCGTTGTTGAAAAGCCTTTCGGTCATGACCTTGCCTCGGCCAGGGCGCTAAACGAAGGCTTGCGGGCGTGTTTCAAGGAACACCAGATTTATCGGATCGACCATTATTTGGGCAAGGAAACCGTGCAGAACCTGATGGCGCTGCGCTTTGCGAATTCCCTGTTCGAGCCGCTTTGGAATTCGACCCATGTCGACCATGTGCAGATCACCGTGGCGGAAACCGTCGGGGTCGAAGGGCGCGGGGCCTATTACGATCAATCCGGCGCGATGCGGGACATGATCCAGAACCATCTGGTGCAGTTGCTGTGCCTAACCGCGATGGAACCTCCGTCAAAGTTCTCTCCCAACGCGGTGCGTGACGAGAAGGTCAAGGTGATCGAGGCGCTGGAACCGGTCGAACCCAGGGATATCGCCCGTGGTCAATATCGCACGGGCAAGGGCGGTGACGGATACCTTGATCACGTTGGCAACCCCGCCAGCCGCACCGAAAGCTTCATTGCGCTCAAGGTCCATATCGGCAACTGGCGGTGGGCCGGGGTGCCGTTCTACCTGCGCACAGGCAAACGCCTGCGCGCACGTGCCTCTGAAATCGCGGTGTTCTTCCGCGACCCGCCACACACGATCTTTCCCAATGTCGGCCCGTTGCACGGCAACGTGCTGGTGATCCGCCTGCAACCAGACGAAGGCATCACCCTGCGCACGACGATAAAGGAACCGGGGCAGGGCGGGTTCCGCCTGTCCGATGTTGCTCTGGACATGAGCTTTGCCGACGCGCTGGGTGATGACTCGCAATCCCCGGACGCATATGAACGCCTGATCATGGATGTCATCCGGGGCGATCAGACCCTTTTCATGCGCGGGGACGAGGCCGAGGCCGCCTGGGCCTGGGTCGATCCCATCATTCACGGCTGGGAACAGCGCGGGGACAAACCCGCCAAGTACGATCAGGGCAGTTCAGGCCCCGAAGAAGCACTGATGCTGATGCATCGCGATGGGCGTCGCTGGCGTCAGATCGGAGGGTAATCATGGTTCACTCTGTCATTTCCGACGTCACCAAACGGATCATCGACCGCAGCGCCGATCTGCGCGGCCCCCATATCGACCGGATGGAACAGGCCAGATCCAAAGGTCCCGCCCGTGCGCACCTGTCCTGTAGTGGTCAGGCCCATGCCTATGCGGGTGCGGGTGAAGACCAGCAATCCATGGCCACCGGCACGGCGGGCAATCTGGGCATCGTCACCGCCTATAACGACATGCTGTCCGCCCATCAGCCCTTTGAAAGGTACCCCGCCCTGATCCGCGATGCGATCCGCGCCGCCGGAGGTACTGCTCAGGTCGCAGGTGGCGTGCCAGCCATGTGCGACGGTGTCACCCAAGGTGAAGCAGGGATGGAATTGTCGCTGTTTTCACGCGACGTGATTGCTCTGGCAACTGGCATTGCGCTCAGCCACAACACCTATGACGCGGCAGTCTTCCTCGGCGTCTGCGACAAGATTGTCCCCGGTCTGATCATCGGCGCGCAGGCGTTCGGGCATCTGCCTGCCGTGTTCCTGCCCGCAGGGCCAATGACCAGCGGTCTGCCCAATGACGAAAAGGCCAAGGTTCGCCAGAAATTCGCTGCCGGAGAGGTCGGGCGCGACGAACTGATGGCCGCCGAAATGGCCGCCTATCACGGCCCTGGCACCTGCACTTTCTACGGCACCGCAAATACCAACCAGATGCTGATGGAGTTCATGGGCCTGCACCTTCCGGGCTCCAGCTTCGTCAATCCCAACACGCCCTTGCGCGACGCGCTGACACAAGAGGGCGCGCGCCGCGCCCTGTCGCTCAGCGCGCTGGGAAACAGCTATACCCCGGTTTATCAGGTGCTCGACGAACGGGCCTTTGTGAACGGTATCGTCGGCCTGATGGCGACCGGAGGCTCGACCAATCTGCTGATCCACCTGATCGCCATGGCGCGTGCCGGGGGCATCGTGCTGGATTGGCAGGATTTCTCGGATATCTCCGCCGTGGTCCCGCTGGTCGCACGGGTCTATCCCAACGGTCTGGCCGACGTGAACCACTTCCACGCCGCAGGCGGGCTTGGGTTCACGATCGGCACGTTGCTCGAAGAAGGCTTGCTGCACCCCGATACGCTGACCGTCGCCGGGCAGGGCCTGCACAATTACACGCGCGAGCCCAAGCTAATCGATGGTGAGCTGACCTGGCAGGACGGCGCTGGCCACAGCCTGAATGACAAGATCGTCCGCCCCGCCCGCGACCCGTTCCAGCCCACCGGCGGCTTGTCGCGCCTGACCGGCAATCTGGGCACCGGGGTCATGAAGGTCTCGGCCGTCGCCCCCGAACATCAGGTGGTCGAGGCTCCGGTCCGCGTTTTCCACGACCAGGACGCGGTCAAGGCAGCCTTCAAGGCGGGCGAGTTCACCGGTGACGTCATCGTCGTCGTGCGCTTCCAGGGCCCCAAGGCCAACGGGATGCCGGAACTGCACTCGCTGACGCCCATGCTGTCGATCCTGCAGGGCCGGGGCCAGAAAGTGGCGCTGGTCACCGATGGCCGCATGTCTGGCGCATCCGGCAAAGTACCCGCCGCCATCCATGTCGTCCCCGAAGCGCTCGACCGTGGCCCCATTGCATACCTTCAGGATGGTGACATCCTGCGCGTCGATGCGGTCAGGGGTGATCTGGAAATCCTCACCGCTGGTGTTCTGGACCGCGCGCCCGTCACCGCCGACCTGTCCGCCAATCAACACGGTGCGGGGCGCGATCTTTTTGGTACGTTCCGCCAGAATGTCGGCTCGGCTGACACCGGTGCCAGCATTTTCGGAGTTTAATCTCATGTCCAAATCCCAACGCACCCGTGAAATCTGCGCACTGGCCCCGATCGTTCCGGTTCTGGTCGTCGATGACGTCGCGCAGGCCCGCCCGCTGGCCGAGGCATTGGTCGCCGGCGGTCTGCCAGCGCTCGAGGTCACCTTGCGCACGCCCGCCGCGCTCGACGCGATCCGCGCGATGGCCAAGGTGCCCGGCGGCGTGGTCGGCGCAGGTACGCTGGTCACACCCGAAGACGTCCGCGCCGCTAAAGAGGCGGGCGCGCAGTTTGGCGTCTCTCCGGGCGCAACCGACGCGCTCCTTGCGGCGTGCGAGGCCGAGGGCCTGCCGTTGCTGCCCGGTGCGGCCACGGCCAGCGAAGCGATGGCATTGCTGGAAAAAGGCTATGACATGCTGAAATTCTTCCCGGCCGAGGCCTCGGGCGGCGCGCCCGCACTCAAGGCAATCGGCGCGCCCCTGCCGCAGATCAGCTTTTGCCCGACAGGCGGGGTGTCGATGTCCAACGCCCGCGACTACCTGTCCCTGTCCAACGTGGTCTGCGCCGGTGGCAGCTGGGTCGCGCCCAAGCAGATGGTCGAAAGCGGTGACTGGGCCGGGATCGAAACACTTGCGCGCGAGGCGTCGAAGCTGGCGGATTGACGCCGCGAAGCCCCTCGGTAATGTGGGCGTCAACTCAGACAGGTTGACCCCATGACACAGACATCTGCCCTCTCTCAGGGGCGAACTTATTTGGCAATCCCGGGCCCGTCGGTGATGCCGGACGCGGTCCTGCAGGCGATGCATCGTCCGTCGCCCAATATCTACGATGGCGCGCTCATCGACATGATGCCCGCCCTGACCCGTGACCTGCGTCGGGTTGCACGCACAGGCCATGACGTTGCCATCTATATTGCCAATGGTCACGGCACGTGGGAGGCCGCTCTGTCAAACGTGATCGCCCCCGGCGAAACCGTTCTGGCTCCTGCCTCGGGCCGGTTCACCCATGGCTGGGCCGAGATGGCCGAAGGCATCGGGGCAAAGGTGCAGCTGATCGATTTCGGCACCTCATCCGCCTGGGATCTCGACCGAATTGCCGACGCTTTGCGCGCGGATAAAAGCCACCAGATCAAGGCCGTTCTCGCGGTTCATGTGGACACATCAAGCTCGATCCGCAACGATATCCCGGCACTGCGCAAACTGCTCAACGATCTGGACCACCCGGCGCTGTTGATGGCCGATTGCATCGCCTCGCTGGGATGCGACCGGTTCGAGATGGATGAATGGGGCGTCGATGTCACGGTCACCGCCTGCCAGAAAGGCCTGATGACCCCCGCAGGCACAGGCTTCGTCTTTTTCAACGACAAAGCACAGGCCAAGCGGGCCGCCATGCCGCGTGTGTCACGATATTGGGACTGGCAGCCGCGCGCTAACCCTGAACTGTTCTACCAGTATTTCGACGGTACCGCGCCGACGCATCACCTCTATGGTCTGCGCGCCGCGCTCGACCTGATCCATGCGGAAGGGATCGAACAGGTCTGGGCCCGCCATGAACGTCTGGCTACTGCCATCTGGGCGGCCTGCGAAACATGGGCCGAAGGCGGCGCGCTGCATCTGAACGTTGCCGACCGCGCCTACCGCAGTCACGCCGTCACTGCCCTGCGCCTGAACGGGGGGCGCGGCACGGCCCTGCGCGCGTTCGCTGAACATCAGCTGGGCCTGACACTGGGCATTGGCCTCGGGATGGAGGATTACGACAGCTGTTTCCGCCTCGGGCATATGGGCCATGTCAACGGGCAAATGGTGATGGCGATGCTGGGCGGTATGGAAACGGCCATGGTCGCGCTTGACGTCCCCCGTGGCAAAGGCGCGCTCGAGGCCGCCGCTGCCGTCCTGGCCGCCTGACACGCCTCAGACGAACAGCGCTGATCCGCCCCTTCATCTGGCCAAAAATATCCTCGGGGGGAATCGCGCTTTGCGCGATGGGGGCAGACAGCCCCCCTTTGACCCGATGGCAAGACAGACCAGCGCTAGTCCGTCTTTGCCCGCACTTCCGCGAGTGCCTTGGGCAAGGCGGCCGCGAAAGCATCCAGATCTGCTGTTTCACCACAGCTTATCCGGATGCACCTGTTCTGGGGCGTTGCAAACGGCATCCGGACAAACAGGCCCCGCGCAACCAGAGCCTCCAGAACCGCTCGGGCAAAATCCCCATCCCGCCCGCAATCAATCGTCACGAAATTGGTGGCCGAGGGCAGCGGCTCCAATCCGTTCTCGCGGGCAATCGTTCCTATCCGCTCACGCGCCTCTGCGATCTGTGCCTGAATGTGCTCCAGCCACGCACCATCCTGCAACGCGGCCAGCGCCCCGGCCTGCGCCGCGCGGTTCATGCCGAAATGATTGCGCACCTTGTTGAAGGCTGCAATCAGGTCGGGCGCTCCCATGGCATAGCCAACCCGTGCGCCCGCCATGCCATAGACCTTGGAAAATGTCCGCATCCGGATCACGCGAGGGTCGTCTGCGCTGACGGGTGCCGCTGTCCCAACTGGCGCGCATTCCACATAAGCCTCATCCAGAATCAGCAGGCACCCGTCGGGCAGGGCGTCCATTGCCGCCACGATATCCGCGCCGGAATGCCAGCTGCCCATCGGATTGTCCGGATTGGCCAGATAGACCAGCTTTGCACCCACCTCGGCCGCCTTCGCAAACAGGGCCGCCGGGTCTTCGTGATCCCCGGCATAGGGAACCTTGTGCAAAACGCCACCGAACCCGGCGACATGATAATTAAAGGTGGGATACGCCCCGTCCGAGGTCACAACCGCATCCCCGGGCCCTACAATCAGACGCACAAGATAACCCAGAAGCCCGTCAATCCCTTCGCCCACAACGATATTTTCGGAGGTTACCCCATGATACTCGGCCAAAGCATGGCGCAGATCGTGGTTCTCGGGATCACCATACATCCAGATATCAGACGCGGCCTGCTCCATGGCCCGGATCGCGTGGGGCGAGGGGCCAAACACGCTCTCGTTGGCGCCAAGACGGGCAATGAACGCCGCGCCGCGCTGACGCTCTTGCGTTTCGGGGCCCACAAAGGGCACGGTGGCGGGCAGGGATTGGGCAAGCGGGGTGTATCGTGGTCCTGTCATGCCTGCAGATAACCCCAAGCCCGAGCTTCGGGCAAGCGCGCACATCATCCCGCGCGTCAGAACGTATTGAAACACAAGTAAGGAGCGCAAATGCGCATACTGTCTGCCATTGTTCTTCTGGGCCTTGCCTATCTTCTGTTCTGGCCCGTTCCCGTTATCCCCGTCGCCGTTGAGATGCCGGAAGATGCCGGTTTCACAGGGGATTTCGCCGAGAACACCGTGCTGGACGCCGCGCAGCTGATCCACTTGCCCGATGGGGAAACCGGCCCCGAAGACATCGCCATCCTGCCCGACGGCGCGGTCTATACGACCAGCCGGTCTGGCACGCTCTATCGCATTGACGGGGCCGACCCTGTTGTGGCCGACCAACTCGGTGGGCGTCCTCTGGGTCTCAGGGCCGGACCGGATGGCGCGCTTTACATTGCCGACAGCTTTCGCGGCGTGATGCGCTGGACTGGGCCGGGCAAGCTTGAATCCGTGGTGGCCGATATCGACGGTGCGCCCGTGGTCTATGCAAACCAACTGGACGTGGCGCAGGACGGCACGATCTATTTTTCGAACTCTTCCGACCGGTTCGATCCCGAAACCATGGGCGGGACCAAGCCGACTTCGGTCCTGACCATCTGGGAACAATCCGATACAGGCTATGTCGCCCGTCACACACCCGATGGCCGCACCGAAAAGATTGCCACTGGGTTCGTCTATACCAATGGCATTGCGCTCTCACCTGACGCAGATTTCCTGCTGATCGCCGAGACCGGTCGCGCACGGGTACACAAGCTGTGGCTCAGCGGGCCCAAAGCCGGTCAGCAAGAGGTCTTGCTGCACAACCTGCCCGGCTATCCCGACAATCTCGAAGCACAAGGTGATGGCACCTACTGGATGGCCTTCGCCAGCCCGCGTGTCCCGTCCGAGGCACTGATGCCGTACCCCTTCCTGCGCAAGGTGGTCTGGCGGCTGGGTCCGGCTGTACGCCCGGCACCGATCCATCGGGGTATGCTGGTGAAGTTTGATGGTGAAGGCACGATCCTGCGCACGCTTCAAGACCCTCAAGGCCGTATTGGCATCACGACAGGGGGCCGGATCGTGGGCGATCAGTTCTATGTCATGACGCTCGATTCCCCCTGGTTCGGGCGGATGCCTGTCAGCGATCTGCCCTGACGTCGCAGTGGAATTCGGCGTCCCGTCCGGGCATGGTCGCCGCAACTGAATTTCGGGAGGTCCCCCATGTCACGTGTATCCGTCACCTATCAAGACCATGTTGCCCATGTCACCCTGACCAGAGGTGACAAGATGAATGCGCTGGATGACGCGATGGTCAAGGCATTGCTCTCTGCCGGGCAAGAGGTCGCCGCCTCGGACGCCCGCGCCGTGGTTTTGTCGGGCGAGGGGAAAAGCTTCTGCGCTGGGCTCGACATGGCGAGCTTTGCAAAGATGGCCCATATGGATCCCACCGAATGGCTGATGACCCGCAGCCATGAGGATGCCAACGAGATGCAGGAGCTGGCCCTGATCTGGCGTCGCGTACCGGTGCCGGTGATCTGCGCCATTCAGGGCGTCGCCTATGGTGGTGGCCTGCAAATTGCGCTGGGCGCGGATATCCGTATCGCGCACCCTGAGGCGAAACTGGCGGTGATGGAGATGAAATGGGGTATCATCCCCGATATGGGTGGCATGGTTCTGTTGCCCCGGCTTGTGCGTTCGGACGTTCTGCGTCTGCTGACCTACACGGCCCGGCCCATCGGTGCGCAGCAGGCGATGGATTGGGGGCTGGTCACGCAGCTTTCAGATGATCCGCTGACCGAAGCTCTGGCCATTGCCGAGAACATCGCCGGTCAAAGCCCCTCGGCCATCCGTGCCGCCAAGCGGCTGATCGAAGTGGCCGAAACCCAGCCCCGCGCGGATGTTCTCAAGGCGGAATCCGCCGAGCAGGTTGAGCTGATCGGCAAGCCGCATCAGATGGAGGTCGTGATGGCGCAGATGCAGGGCCGCAAGCCCGAGTTCAAGTGATCACCGCATGAAAGCCGCCGAGCATCGCGGGCCATGTTGTAACGCATCTCAAAATCGGCGTTTTCCGTCATCACGGCCTTACGTTCTGCCGAACCAACCAAGGGGCGATTAATCCCGGCAAGGGCGGGATGCGAAAGCGGCTACCGGATTCTGTTGCTCACCAGATGGGCCAGCCCACCGACCAGCAACCCCCAGACCGCGGCGCCCAGCCCAAAGACCGAGATACCCGATGCGGTGATCGCAAAGGTCAGCATCGCGGCCTCACGCTCGGCCGGAACCTCAAGTGCTGCGAAAATCGAATTGGCCAGCACGCCGATCAGGGCGACACCGGTCAATGTCCCCATCAACAGCGGATCGGCATGGGATGCAAAGCCGGTAATCGCCACGGCAAAGATGCCGAATACACCATAGAACACCCCACCCATGATGGCCGACCAGTACCGTTGCGCGGGATCGGGGTGGCTGTCCTCGTTGGAACACATCGCAGCCGTGATCGCCGCAAGGCAGGTGGCAGGCGCACCAAACGGAGCCGATAACAGGCTTGCCCCACCCACGGATGAAAACAGCCTGCCCGGCGCCGGGGTATAGCCAAAGCTGCGCATCACCGCGATGCCGGGAATATTCTGGGTCGCCATCGTGACGATAAACAGCGGGATGGCGATTCCGATGGTCGAGGCCAGCGAGAAACCGGGCATGGTCCAGACCGGTGCCGCCAGCCATCGCGCCGGGGTCACCGAGGTGTCGCCTGCGTTCAGCACCACAACCAGCGCGGCGGCGGCAACGGCCGCCGGAACGGCGAACAGCCGGTTGATCCGGCCCGCGATGAACCATGTCAGGATCACCGGCAGGGCTTGCTCGGGCAATTCGACTGCGGCCTGAAAGGGCAGAATGCAAAGCGGCAGCAGAACGCCCCCCAGCATGGCCTGTGCCAGAGTCGTCGGAATGGCGGCCGCTAGCCGCCCCAATGGCCGCCAGAGCCCGGCCAGAACCGTCAGCGCCCCTGCACACAGGAACGCGCCCGTTGCCTCGGAAAACCCCAGCGCCGGAGTCGCGGACACCGCCAGCAGCGCCGCCCCCGGTGTCGACCAAGCGACGCTGATCGGTTGCCGGTACCACAGGCTCAGCACAATGGCGGTCAGTCCCATTGCGATGGCCGCCATCATCAGACCCGAGGCCGCCTGCGCCGGAGACGCGTCCATCGCGGCCAGCCCCTGCAACACGATAGGAAAGGAACTGAAGAACCCGACAATGGCGACAACCAGCCCGGTCGAGACTGTCTGGAGCGGTGGGGCAAACTGGGTCATGACAGCCTCGGGCGGTTGGGGTTGGTGATTGCTAACAAGCGGCGGCAGGGGCGGGCAAGGTCTGAACGCGCAAAAGAAAACCCCGCCGGATCAGCGGCGGGGTTTGGGGTATGAGTATTTTGAAAAGGTGAAGATCAGGCGATCTCGGCCAGACGGGCCAGCGCCTCGTTCAGCTTGGCTTCTTCTTCCTCGCGGGCGGCGAGGTTGGCTTTGGCTTCCTCGACCACCTCGTCCGGGGCCGAGGCCACGAATTTGGGGTTGTTCAGACGCCCGCGCAAGCCACCCAGTTCCTTGGCCAGCTTGCCCTTGGCTTTCTCCAGCCGCTCCTTTTCCGCGCCGATGTCGATGATATCCGCCAACGGCAGGCCGAAGGAGGCTCCGGGGGCGGCAATCGAGATGGTGCCCTTGGGCAGCGCGTCCGCCTTAGTCAGGCTGTCGATGCGTGCCAGACGTTTGATCAGCGCCTCGTTGCGGTCCCACGCGGCTTGGCCGTTGGCGTCGATCTCGGTCACCAGCATCGGCACGTAGAGACCGGCAGGTACCCGCATCTGCGCACGGGCCGAGCGGGTGTTTTCGATTACCGAGATCACCCAGTTCATCTCACGATCCGCATCGGCGTCGACCAGTTCCGTGCCGTAGGTCGGCCAGTCGGCGTGGACGACCAATTTGGCGCGATTGCCGGTCAGGCCCCACAGCTCTTCGGTGATGAAGGGCATGATCGGGTGCAGCAGGACCATGCACTGATCCAGAACCCAGCGCATGGTGGCGCGGGTCTCGGTCTGAGCCTCGGCGTCGTCGCCCTGTAACAGAGGTTTCGACAGTTCCACGTACCAGTCGCAGACCTTGCCCCAGACAAAGGCATATAGCCCGTTCGCCGCATCGTTGAAGCGATAGCTTTCCAGCGCCGCGTCGACCTCGGCCCGCACGCGGGCGGTTTCGCCGATGATCCAACGGTTGACGGCGGCTTTGGGCTTCAACTCGCTAACGTCCAGTTGCGGCACGGCGTCGGTAAAGACCTCGTTCATCTCGGCAAAGCGGACGGCGTTCCACAGCTTGGTGCCGAAGTTGCGATAGCCGGTGATGCGTTCGCGCGACAGCTTCAGCACGCCGCCAATCGCCGCCATCGAGGCGTTGGTGAACCGCAGCGCGTCGGCGCCGAATTCGTCCACGATTTCAAGCGGGTCAATGACGTTGCCGGTGGTCTTGGACATCTTCTTGCCTTTCTCGTCGCGGACGAGCGAGTGCAGGTAGACGGTGTGGAACGGAACCTCGTTCACCACGGCCAGCTGCATCATCATCATCCGGGCGACCCAGAAGAACAGGATATCCGCGCCGGTGACCAAAACGCTGGTCGGGAAATAGCGGCGCATCTCGTCGGTATCCTCGGGCCAGCCCAGCGTGCCGATGGGCCAGAGGCCGGAGGAGAACCAGGTGTCGAGGACGTCGGGATCGCGGCGAATGATGACAAAGTCGCCGTTGCCTCTAAGCACAGCCGTTTCCACAGCATCGTCAAACATGTCGTTTCCATCGACATGTTCGGCTACGTGCGAAACACCGTAATAGTCACGAGCTGCATTCTGAGCTTCTTCGAAAGTAGCTGCGCAGAACGGTACCAATTCCGTGCTGTCGTAGTCGACACCGAAGGACTTCTGGCTCGGGTCTTTTTTTGGCCCATACCAAACCGGAATCTGATGCCCCCACCACAGTTGGCGCGAGATGCACCAGGGCTCGATGTTCTCCAGCCAGTGGTAATAGGTTTTCTCGCCCGACTCGGGGATGATCTTGACCGTGCCGTCCCTGACCGCGTCCAGCGCGGGGCCGACGACCTTTTCGGCGTCGACGAACCACTGATCGGTGAACATCGGCTCGATGACAACTTTCGAGCGGTCGCCAAAGGGCTGCATGATCGGCTTGCTCTCGACCAGCGGGACGAGTGCCGCCGGGTCGTCATCCTCGCCCAGTTTGGTGCCCAGACGCGGATCATCCGCGCGGGTCATCACGGCCAGACCGTCAGCAGTGATTTCCTCGACCACCTTCGCGCGCGCCTCGAACCGGTCCAGTCCGCGCAGGTGATCCGGGATCAGGTTGATCGCGTCGATCTCATTCTCGGTGAACGGCTTGCCACGCGCGTATTCCTGCGCCTTGCCCGCCTCTTCGGCGTAAGGCGCGCCATCAGCCCGCATCGCGCCCTTGGTGTCCATCAGGCGGTACATCGGAATGCCGCCGCGCTTGGCCACCATGTTGTCGTTGAAGTCATGCGCGCCGGTGATCTTCACCGCGCCCGAGCCGAAATCGGGATCGGGATACTCATCGGTGATGATCGGGATCTGGCGGCGATGCTCTTTCGGGCCAACCGGGATTTCGCACAGTTTGCCGACGATGGGCGCGTAGCGCTCATCCGACGGATGCACGGCCACAGCACCGTCGCCCAGCATGGTTTCCGGGCGGGTCGTCGCGATCGAGATATAATCCCGTTCTTCGCGAAAGATCACATTCCCATCTTCATCTTTTTCCAAATACTCATATGTCTCGCCGCCCGCCAAGGGGTACTTGAAGTGCCACATGTAGCCCGGCGTTTCAATATTCTCGACCTCAAGGTCCGAAATCGCCGTCTCGAAATGCGGGTCCCAATTGACCAGTCGCTTGCCGCGATAGATCAGGCCCTTTTCGTACATGTCGACAAAGACCTTGATAACAGCATCATGGAAGTTGGGTGAGTTTTCGTGCCCGGTGCGTGGGTCACCTGGCGCGCCCGCCATGGTAAAGGCATTGCGCGACCAGTCGCAGGAATTCCCCAACCGCGTCATCTGTTCGATAATCTTGCGGCCGTATTGCCCCTTCCAATCCCAGACCTTGGCCAGAAACTCCTCGCGCGCGTAGTCGGTGCGCTTCTTGCCCTCTTCGGCCATCAGTTTCTTTTCAACCTGCATCTGCGTGGCGATGCCGGCGTGGTCCTGACCAGGTTGCCACAGAGTGTCGAACCCGCGCATCCGGTGCCAGCGGATCAGAATATCCATCAGTGTATGGTTAAAGGCATGTCCCACATGCAGCGCGCCGGTCACGTTGGGCGGTGGCAGCATGATGCAAAAGCTCTCATCACGCGAACGGTTCGCGCCTGCCTTGAAGGCTCCGGCCTGTTCCCAGGCCTCATAGATACGGGCCTCGGCCTCGGCCGCGTTGAATGTCTTTTCCATCGCCATGGGATGCGTCCTGCGTCAACAAATTCGGGTCAGCGCCTGCAATAGCGAATGGAGACGGGAAGGGGAAGGCCCTGCGCGGCGACGATTGCCGATGTCACCCCGTGCCGGTCGCCTCGTTTCCGTACAGGTGCGTGCTTTGCGCCGCGCCTTGTGTCATCGCCTTGGCCTGATCCTCTCGAATGCGGGCATGAAGCGCCAAGGCTGGCGGCGAAAACAATTCGGTCGGTGGTTCGATGAGGATGAAATTGCCCACCCGGTCTTCGCCCCGCGCCAAGACCGCGTAATCGCGGTCCGCCACTTTTTGCTGTGCGTTCGGGTTCAGATACCGGATTGCCAGCCCGATCCGCCGATCGTCCGACATATTGGGTCCCGAGCCATGGATTGTGAGGCCATGGTGCAGCGACATTTGACCCGGCTGCAATTCGATATGCGTTTTGTCCTCGTCTGCCACATCGACAGCCACCTCCTGCCCGCGCGACAGCAGGTTGTTGTCTGAAAACGTGTCGTTATGGGGCAGGATCGGGTTTTTGTGGCTGCCCCTGACAAAGTCCATGCAGCCGCTTGCAATTGTGGCAGGCGACAATGCGATCCATGCGGTCATCTGATCCGGTGTTTCGCCCATCCCCCAATAGGTCAGGTCCTGATGCATTCCCACCACCTGAGTCGTGCGTGGCTCTTTGATGAACAGTTCCGCAGACCACAGCAGCAAGTCCGGCCCCAGTATTCCTTCGACGACGTCCAGAACTCTGGGGTCCAGTGCGATACGGGCGACCAGCGGCATCACCACATGGGCGTTCAGGCGCTTGTACATGTTCAGCGGCAGCGGAAGGTCGGCCACACGCCATGTCTTCTCGATCTGCTCCAGCTCGGCCCGAAACTGTGCGGTCTCATCCGGCGAAAAGACTGTGATGGGAAAGGCAAACCCGTCTTGCCAATACGCGTCGATCGATGGGGCGTCCAGACGGCCCTGTGACAGGGAAATGGGTTCGGGCATGGAGGACCTCCGGCAGGCTGCATTTTCAAACAGCCTACGAATCCCTCTGCGGCTCCTGCAATCCTGTTTACGACATCGGTGTCGCCACACGCTTTCATGCAAGGCGCTGGACATAAGCGAACGCAGGGCTAGTGTCGCCATCAAGGCAGTGACAGGAGCATCCCATGGAAAAATTCGGCAGAAGCCAGCCGGTCAAACGGACCGAGGATCAGAGGTTCCTGACCGGGCAGGGGCGCTATATGGACGATGTCGTGCCCGGCAATGCGTTGTTTGCCGCTTTCTTCCGCAGCCCTGTGGCCCATGGCGATATCACCGCGCTGGATCTTGAGGCTGCGCGGGATGCCGACGGGGTGCGGCTGGTCATGACACTGGACGATCTTGCAGCCTCGGGCATCGATACAGTGATGAATGCCGCAACCTTGACCAACCGCGACGGAACCGGCTCTGCCGCGCCGGATCGGCACATGCTGGCAAGGGACCGGGTGCGCTTTGTGGGCGAACCCGTGGCCGTTGTCATCGCTGATACGCTGGCGCAGGCGCAGGACGCGGTCGAGCTGATCTGGATAGATATCCGGGAACGCGCTGCCAAGCTGGACGTGAACGCGGGGGGTGAGGCCCTGCACCCGCAAGCGCCGGACAATCGCGCGTTTGACTGGGGCTTGGGTGATGAAGCCGCGACCAAAGCCGCCTTTCAGGCCGCCGCCCATACCGTCTCGCTGAACGTGCACGACAACCGCGTCATCATCAGCTCGCTCGAGCCGCGGGGCTGTCAGGCCGATTGGTCTGGCGGGCGTCTGCACTTTTCCTATGGCGGGCAGGGTGTCTGGGCGATGAAGGCACAACTGGCGCAAAAGCTGAAACTCGATGCGGATGCGATCCGTGTCACCACCCCGGATGTGGGGGGCGGGTTCGGCATGAAGGTGATGCCATATCCCGAATATTTCTGCGTGGCCGTGGCCGCGATGAAACTGGGTCAACCCGTGCACTGGATGTCTGACCGGTCCGAGGCAATGCTGTCCGATCACCACGGCCGCGATCTGACCTCTCTGGCCGAGCTGGCCTTTGATGCCGACCACCGGATCACCGCCTACCGCGTCCACAGCAAAGTCAACCTTGGTGCCTATAACAGTCATTTCGCGCAGGCGATCCAGACAAGCCTGTTCAGCAAGGTGCTGATGGGGGTCTATGACGTTCAGACCACCTATCTCCGGGTCGAGGGGTTCTATACAACGACAACACAGGTCGACGCCTATCGCGGTGCCGGACGTCCCGAGGCGATCTATGTGCTGGAACGCGTGATGGACCGCGCCGCACGCGAACTGGGCCTTGACCCGTGGGAGTTGCGTCGCAAAAACTTCATCAGACCCGGCGATTTCCCCTACACCTCTGCCACGGGTGAAACCTATGATGTCGGCGATTTCGACATGGTCCTGCGCCGCGCGGCCAGCCAGACCAGTGGGTTCGAAGCCCGCAAGGCCGCCGATGCCGAACGCGGTCTGATCCGGGGGCAGGGTCTTTGTTACTATATCGAAAGTATTTTGGGGGACCCTTCCGAGAACTCGAAGGTCGAGTTTTGCGCGGATGGCACGGTGAACCTTTATGTCGGCACACAATCGAACGGGCAGGGGCACGAGACGGTTTATGCCCAGTTCCTGTCCGATCAGACTGGCGTCCCGATGGACAGGATCACCGTCATTCAGGGCGATACCGACCGGCTTGGCCATGGCGGCGGAACCGGTGGCTCGCGCTCGGTGACGGTGCAAAGTACCGCGACCCTCGCCACCATTGACAAGATGATCGCCGCATTCACGCCTTATCTGGCCGATAAGATGGGGGTCGAGGACAGTGATGTGCGATTTGACCATGAAACATTCCGCGCGCCGGGCTCGAACCTGACGCCGACCCTGACCGAAGCCGCGGCTATGGCGCGCGCCGACGGGCGCTTGGACTTGCTGACGCATGAGTCCCGCGCGCAACTGGATGCCCGCAGCTATCCCAATGGCGCGCATGTTGCCGAGGTCGTGATCGATTCCGTCACCGGCGAAACCCGTGTGGACCGCTACACCGTGGTTGATGATTTCGGAAATCTTATCAACCCGATGCTGGCCGAAGGGCAGGTGCATGGCGGGGTGGTTCAGGGCATCGGGCAGGCGCTGTCGGAGCATGTGGTGCATGATGATCACGGACAACTGCTCACGGCATCGTTTATGGATTACGCCTTGCCCCGCGCGGTGGACGTACCCATGATAAAGTTTACCTCGGCGCCGGTGCCGTCAACTTCCAACCCGATGGGGATGAAAGGATGCGGCGAGGCCGGCACGGTGGGCGCTCTGGCCGCTGTGGCAAACGCGGTTCAGGACGCGCTCTGGGATCACGGGGTGCGGCAGGCGGATATGCCTTTCACACCTCACAAGGTTTGGGAATTGCTGACGCATGAATCTGTCGCGGCTAAGTAGGAAGGTTCTGGGATGGCTCGGGCGGCCCTTACGGTCCGAGCACTCCGCCGAAACGCGGCACCGCGAGCCGATCAGCCACGTCATTATCCTAGATGGCACCATGTCCACCCTCGAACCGGGGTTCGAAACCCATGCCGGTCAGACCTATCGCCTGTGCTGCGAAATGGGCAGCAAGGTGTCGGTGTTCTACGAGGCGGGCGTGCAGTGGGAAAGCTGGAAATCCACCATGGACGTGATGATGGGCCGGGGCATCAACCGCCAGATTCGCCGCGCCTATGGCTATCTGGCGTCGCGCTATAAGCCCGGTGACCGGATTTACTTCATCGGCTATTCCCGTGGCGCCTACGGCGTGCGCAGCTTGGCCGGGGTGATCGATATGATCGGCCTGCTCAAGGCCGAACACGCGACCGAGCGGAACATCCTGCAAGCCTACCGCCATTATGAATGCAATGTAAGCGGCACCGCCGCCCGCGATTTCCGCCGCAAGTTCTGCCATGACAACGTCAAGATCGAGATGGTCGGTGTCTGGGACACGGTCAAGGCGCTGGGCCTGCGCCTGCCGCTGCTGTGGCGCTGGGCCGAGGATCGTCATGCCTTTCACAACCACCAGCTGGGCCCGGCAACGCTCCATGGTTATCACGCGCTGGCCCTCGACGAAACGCGCGAGGTGTTCGAGCCGGTTCTGTGGCGATGCAAGCCCGAGTTCAATGGCCATGTGGAACAGGTCTGGTTCCGTGGCACCCATGGCGATATCGGCGGCCAGCTGAACGGCTATGAAGAGGCCCGGCCGCTCAGCAATATCTCGTTGATCTGGATGCTGGACAAGGCCGAGATGCACGGGCTGCCGATGCCCGAAGGCTGGCGCACCCGTTTCCCGACGGATGCCCATGCGCAATCGGTTGGAACCTGGCGCGGTTGGGGCAAGATCTTTCTGCTGCGCAAACACCGCAAGGTCGGGCGGGATCAGTCAGAACGCCTGCATGTCTCGGTCGCGCCGGATGAACTGCCGGGCTGGGTGGCGATGCCGAACCTGCCGACACATCCCGCGCAGTGAAAGGCAACCATGTGCCAGTGACTCCACGATCACCGGCACTTCAATGTCAGGTTCGAGCCCGGAGCAGTCATCCTTCGTTGCTTAAGCAGGAAAATAAATTGCGCATTTGACAACAAGTGTTTGCGGCCCTCATGCTAAAACTTAAAAATCGAGGTGGAACGACCAAAGGTAATTCCATGTTTAGATCATCAACCCGAAGTGAAGCAGAAAGTTTGTTAAGCGGACTTGCTCTTGGATTTTCTGCGGACCCATTCATGCGTTGGCTGTATCCTGAACCTGCCGATTTCCTTACCCACTTCCCGCGAGTAATGGACTTCTTTGGAGGGCGTGCATTTGAACAGGGCAGCGCGTTTCGAAACGATGATTTCACCGCTGGCGCACTTTGGCTTCCGCCAGGCATTTACCCCGATGAAGAACGGCTTGTCGCCTGTTTTGAGCAGACGGTCTCACCAGAAAAGCATAATGCGTTGTTCGAAACCTTTGGGCAGATGGACAATTATCATCCGGATGAGGACTGCTGGCATTTAGCTTTTATTGCGGTCGATCCATTTCGCCAAGGAAAAGGGTTGGGGTCCGCCTTGCTTGAATGCTGCCTCAAACGCTGTGACGAAGATGGAAGACCTGCTTACTTAGAGTCGACAAACCCTACAAATCTATCGCTGTATAAGCGCTATGGTTTTCAAGAGATGGGTCTAATCAAAGCCGACCAAGCCCCACCCCTGTTTCCGATGTTTCGAGCCGCCCAATAGCGATAGATCAAACGGCTGCATTGTCCGCTCAGCGGACCCCCATGAGATTAACAGAGAATGCCCGGTTCGAACCCATTCGGACTTTACTATGTTTCTGTGCTAGTTTGGAAATGTTGTGCGCGCCGTCGCATTGGAGGTTATCCACATGGCACACATTGCGCTGTTGCGGTCCATGTATTCGATGAAGGGTCGCCCAGTTGTTGATATCGGAGCGGGGGATGGCGTGTACTCAAAGCAACTTCATGCGGAGGGTGCACATGTAACCGCCATCGAAGTTGACCCCGCCAAAGTATCGAATGCGAAATCAAACTTGCCACCCGACGTTGATGTTCGACTAGGAACGGCAGAAAACTTGCCTTTGGAAACAAACTCACAGCAGTTGGCCTGTTTCTTCTTTTCTCTACATCACGTGCCAGCCAATCTGCACGAAGCCGCCTTCGATGAAGTTCGCCGGGTTTTGAGGCAAAACGGTCGATTGCATGTGGTCGAACCTTATCCGTATGGAACAATGTTTGACGTAGTTCGGATGGTCGAAGACGAGACGTCTGTGCGTACAAACTCCCACAACGTTTTGAATCGACTCGATAAAGACCAAAGCTACAGCTTGTTGGCCAAAAATGAGTATGTTTTGACCCGGGAGTACCCAACTTTTGAGTACTTTTTGGATAAGATCGTGCGACCTGATCCTGACCGGTATTCACAGTACGAAGCAGTGGCTTCCGATATGCGGCATACTTTTGAAAGCGTCATCGAAAGCGTCGATGGCAAGCGCGTCCTACATCAACCGTGCGCATCATATCACTACCAAGTTTTCACCTAGAGTTTTGACGGCCCAGTGTCCTAATTGTCCGCAAAGTTGACGCTCCGAACTAAGACACCCTCGCAGCATTCAGCGAGGGTGTTTTCTTTGTAAGAGCTCGTTACGTCTTGCGTCGTTCTTGACTATGCAACGCCTCCGGTAAGAGGCGTGGCGAAACGCCTGCGCCCTTTTCACGTTCCATAGACAAGATTTAGGTTCTTGTGTTCGCAATTACCGCCGCCGGTCGCGGCGCGAGCTCATGGGTTGGAAGGCCACGCCCACATGCGCCTCGCAATAGGGTTTGCCTGCCTCAACCGGCAGTCCGCAGAACCAGAAATCCTCGGTCGCGGGGTCGCCCACGGGCCACTTGCAGGTTTTCTCGGTCAGTTCCATCAGCGTCAGCTTCTTGGCTTTCTTCTCGATCTCGTTGACCTTGGCCAGCGCCTCGGGGCTGATTTCGTTGGCCGAGGGCTGCGGCGGCAGCGGCTGACCGGCCGGGATGATCTGGCGGCGCGCCGGAACGGCGGGTTTCGCCTCGGCAGCAGCAGCCGGGCGCGCCGGTTCTGTCTTTGGCATGGGTCTGGGCTTGGCTTCGGCCTTGGGCGCGGGTGCCGGTTTCTCTTTCGGTTCGGACTTGGCCGGGGCTGCGCCTGCTGTCCGGTTGGACAGGCCCAGGCGGTGGACCTTGCCAATCACCGCGTTGCGGGTCACGCCACCCAGTTCCTTGGCGATCTGGCTGGCCGACTGGCCTTCGCCCCACATCTTCTTCAGCAGTTCTACGCGCTCGTCTGTCCAGGACATCGTCAGCCTTTCAAAAGCGGAAAGCGGCCCCGGATTCGGGCCGCCTTGGGAATTCGTCTCAGCCCCCTATTCTAAACACTGCGGCCCGAGTTACAAGCTGTCTTCGAATCAGGTTGAGGGCAAAGCATGCAGAATCCCGCAGAACAGACCGCACGCAGCTTTGGAGCGGTCAACTGGATGGGGCTTTACACGCTGGCGCAGCGCGAAATCCGGCGCTTTCTTTCGGTCTGGACCCAGACCGTTCTGGCGCCTCTGGTCACGGCTGGCCTGTTCCTGCTGATCTTCACAATCGCCATTGGGCCCAGCCGCCCTGACGTCATGGGCGTGCCGTTTGTGGTGTTTCTGGCACCGGGGATCCTGATGATGACGGTGATCCAGAACGCCTTTGCCAATACCTCCTCTTCGATGGTGATTGCAAAGGTGCAGGGCAATATCGTCGACACGCTGATGCCGCCGCTGTCCCCGCTCGAGATCCTGCTGGGGTATCTTGCCGGTGGCATCGCCCGTGGCCTGATGATCGCGCTGGTGATTTCGATTGCTTTGCTGGTTTTGCTGTCCATCGCGCCCCAGCACCCGTTGATTGCGCTGATCTTTGTTGTTCTGGGGGGCGCATTCATGGGCGCGCTGGGCCTCTTTGCCGGGATCTTTGCGAACAAGTTCGACCAGATGGCCGCGATCACCAACTTCATCGTCACACCTCTGGCCTTCCTGTCGGGCACCTTCTATTCGGTCGAGGCGCTGCCTTCTGTCCTGAACCGCCTGACCCACCTGAACCCGGTCTTCTACCTGATCGATGGGCTGCGTTACGGCATGATCGGCGTGTCCGACAGCTCTCCGTGGTTGGGCATGGCGGTTTGTGGTTTTGCCACGCTGGCCATCGGGCTGATCACCTGGCAAATACTGCGCACCGGCTATCGGCTTAAGGCTTAACCGGGCTCTGCCAGCCTATCGGGCGACAGGGCAGGCTTGGGTTCGCCCAGCCGCGGATGCAAGCGGGCCGAGACAGCCCATGCCCCAAACAAAGCAATCCCGCCTGCCGCGAACACACCGGCCACCGGTGCCGCCAGCAAGACCAGAGCTGCAATACCGGGCGTCAGAATGCCCGAGACATCGCGGTAACTGGAATAAATCGCCGACATCTCGGTTCGCTCAGACGGTTTCACGGCCATAAGGAAGGGCAATCCGGCGCAGATATCCAGAACGATCAGCCAGACAGACCCCAGAACCAGCGCAGCCACCGAGGCGACAGGCCATCCCGCGACCAATCCGGCTGCGAAAAAGCAGCCCCCGGCAGCAGCAAACCCGATGCGAACAGCCGACCTGAGCGACCGCGTCTGGACCCAGCGCAGGATCAAAGGGGCGGCCAGCAGCATGGCGTTTGTGCACGACAGAAGGATGCCGCCCAGTTGTTCTCCCAGCCCGTTTTGGATGGCGAAAATGGGCAGGTAGACCACATATATCCACCACCCGCAGGACCGGATCATTGCAAACAGATATCCGGCAACCAATCTGGGTTGAACAAAGAACCGGGGAAGAAAGGCCAACGGGTTGTTGGCCGGACCACGGGCCTTGGTGATCAGCTTGCCATTGCCCAGACGCATGCGCCAGAACTGCGCCAGCATGACCAGCGCTGCACCGGCACTGATGACAAACGGGGCAGGGTGCCACAGCTCCATCAGCAGGACACCGGCCATTGGGCCGCCCGTCCATCCCAAAGCGCTGTAGAACATGCGGCTGGTCTCGCACCGGCCAAGTTCGATCTTGCTGATGTAATCCAGCACATAGGTGTTGAAGCAGATGAAAGTGACAACCGTGGCCATGGTATTTAGGGCCAATGCGCCGACCACGGCCTCGGGGCTGCCCTCGATCGCCAGCGATGCACCACAGATGAACATGACACAACCGGTGGAATAGGCCCATCTGCGCGGTACAAAACGGATCAGGAACGGCACCATCAACCCGACCAGCAGGGACAGGATGCCAATCAGGAAATACAGGAATGACACGGACGAGGCATCGCCCAGCGCCCGGTACATCGCCAGCGGAAAGACTGAAATCAGGATGCCACGCACGATGGCTTCAATCCCGGCCAGAATCCCAAAATCGCGAACTGATGGGGCAGGCGCGTGGCGGACCCATTCAGGTATTCGGCGTTCATGCATGACAAACTCGCAAATCAACTCAGCCCAGAATGCGCCTGCTGCTTTGCCGTTCATGGGGGTTTGCGACACAAAGGTCGCCCCTGAACCGCAAGGACGGTTTTTTCTGTCAGGTCCGGCGGTTTACTGCCTCGCGCCAGACCAGGATCAGCCCTCCGGTCAGAATCGTGACCGCGCCAATCAGACTGATCCGGTCGGGGATCACATCAAACACCGCAAAATCGTACAGCGCGGCGAAAATCAACGTGGCATAGCTGATCGGGGCCACGAATGACGCGTCCGCCCGTGCCATGCCGTTGATGAAACAAACCTGCGCGCAGGCCATCAGCAGGCCGATCCCCACCAGTGCAACCCATTGCTGCGGCGTAGGCATTTGAAACACAAAGCTGACCGCGACCGTAGCGATCACCAGCCCCATCGTGTTGTTGATCAGCAGAATCTGGATCGGAGCCTCGCGCCCCGACAGTTTCTTGATAAAGATCAGCTCCATCCCGATAAACGCCGCCGCAGCCAGCGCCAGAAGGGCGGCGGGCTGAAAACTTGCAGGTGTCGGGCGCAGCAGGATCACCGCACCCACAAGGGCCACGGCCGCCGCCAGCCAGCGCCACCGGCCGACCCGCTCCCCCAATAGCGGAATGGCCAGTACCATACCAAAGACAGGGTTCAGAAAGGAAATCGCCGTCGCATCCGCCATCGGAATGAACGCAACAGACGCGAACATCAACGTCACCCCGGCCCAGCCAAAGCTGGTTCGCCCGACATGCAGCCCCCAATGGGGCCGTCCCAGCCGGGGGCGAAGCACTGCGACCGCCGACAGGATGGCAAACAGAGCAAACAGAAACCGCCCGTGACTGATCTGCATCGCGTGCAAGGGAGGCCCGAGTGTCTCCGTCCCCAACGCCTTGGCCAACAGCGTCGTCGCCGCGATAAAGGCGGTCGCGACAAAGATCAGCCCTGCGGCCACAGCAGGATTTTGCGCCTTCGGGGTGAACATGGGCGAAAGCGGTGCGCCAAAACGGGGGCCTTGGCAAGACGCAAATCTGCGCTCAGCGCAAAACCGGAGGGGCAGCCAGCGCCGCCTTGGCTTGTTTGAGGCTGTTCAAAAACCGCTCTGCCCGTGCGATCCGTGCTTCGACCTCGTCAATCCGGTCCTGCAAAAACGCCTCGCCGTCAAAGCTGTCGGGATCGGCGGCTTCCAACTGCCCCAGCAACATGACCAGCTCTGCAATGCTGATGCCTGCCGCCTGTGCATCTGCAACTTGCTCCAGCGTGATCAGCGCTTCTTCGGGATAGTCGCGATAGCTGTTGGTGTTGTCCGGCCCCGGAGTTGACCGGATCAGCCCTTGGCGTTCATAAAACCTCAGCGTGTCACGGCTCAGCCCGCTGCGCCGCGCAAGTTCCCCGATCCGCATGTTTCAAAACCGTTGACTCAACTCCATGGTTTTGATCCTATGTCAGACAGTTATTCTCTGCAAGGACAAGCACCATGGGTCCCAAATGCCAAAGTTGCGGCATGCCGCTGTCAAAAGACCCCCAGGGCGGCGGGTCCGAAGCTGGCGGCGGGCGCAGCACGCGTTACTGCTCGCTGTGTTACGAAAACGGTGCGTTCCGCCATCCCGACGCATCGCTGGAAGAGTTTCAGTCTCACTGCGTCGATGCCCTTGTCGCCAAAGGCATGCCCCGCATCCTTGCCTGGGCTTTCACCCGCGGCATGGGCAAGCTCGACCGCTGGCGCTCGGCGTAATGATCCGGTGGCAATTTTGACCCTGCGGCAATAATGGGGTTTTCAGGCTGTCTTTTCACGTCTATAGAGCGGCCATGATCAAACGCGCACATATCCAGTTGCTCCGACGCCGACGCCGCTCTGCGTAATCGGCCTGTTTGATCCCATGTGCCTGCCAAATTGGCACAATTCTCACCAAATCTGTTGACGAAGCGGGCCTTCGTGTATCACTCACGAGGCTCAAACGACCCGAAAAGGATGATCCCATGATCCCGTCCGTTCTGCCGACCTATAACCGCGCGCCCCTATCATTTGTAAAGGGCGAAGGCGCCTGGCTGACTGAAGCGGATGGCCGACGTTTTCTGGACCTCGGCGCAGGGATCGCGGTGAACGCGCTGGGCCATGCCCATCCGGCGCTGGTGGCCGCCCTGACGGAACAGGCCCACGCGCTGTGGCATGTCTCGAACCTCTACAACATCCCGCAACAGCAGGCACTGGCAGACAAGCTGGTCGAACACACCTTTGCGGATACGGTATTCTTCACGAATTCCGGCACCGAAGCCTGTGAACTGGCCGTGAAGATGGCCCGCAAGTATTTCTATGACAAAGGCCAGCCCGAACGGGTTGAGATCATCACCTTCGACGGCTCGTTCCATGGCCGGTCGTCGGCGGGCATCGCAGCGGCCGGGTCCGAGAAGATGACCAAAGGCTTTGGCCCGCTTTTGCCGGGCTTTGTCCACGTCACCTTTGGCGATCTCGACGGTGTCACCGACGCCATCACGGAAAATACCGCAGCCATCCTGATCGAACCGATTCAGGGCGAGGGCGGCATCCGCCCCGTGCCCGATGCCGAGCTCAAGGCCCTGCGCGCCATTTGCGACGAACACGGTCTGCTGCTGATCCTGGACGAGGTGCAATGCGGCGTCGGTCGTACCGGCAGGCTCTTCGCCCATGAATGGGCGGGGATCACCCCGGATATCATAATGGTCGCCAAAGGCATCGGCGGTGGTTTCCCCCTCGGCGCCGTGCTGGCAACCGAAGACGCGGCATCCGGCATGACCGCAGGCACGCATGGCTCCACCTATGGCGGCAACCCGCTGGGCTGTGCCGTGGGCTGTGCCGTGATCGATCAGGTCGCCACACCCGCCTTCCTCGAAGGTGTCAACCGCAAGGCCGGCCTGTTGCGCCAGAAACTCGAAGGTCTGGTTGCCGATCACCCCGAGGTTTTCGAAGAGGTGCGCGGATCGGGCCTGATGCTCGGCCTGAAATGCAAGGCGCCAAATATCGACGTGGTCAATGCGGGCTATGACAATCTGGTCATCACCGTCCCTGCCGCCGACAACGTCATCCGCCTGCTGCCGCCCCTGACCCTGACCGAGGATGACATCGCCCAGGCCATGATCCGCCTCGACAAGGCCGCCAATCAGATCGAAACCCAGCTCGCAACTGCCTGAGCTTCATCTTTTCCCAAATACTCCGGGGGTGTGGGGGCTGGCCCCCACCGCCTGACCAGCCAAAAGCGAAGCGATATGAATCACTTTCTCGACATCCACAAAACCGATGCCACCGCGTTGCGGTTCATGATCGATCAGGCGGGCGCGATGAAACAGGCGCGTCTGGGCCGTCCCAAGGCCGCCCCTGACGACGAACAGCCGCTGAAAGACCGCATGGTCGCGCTGATCTTCGAAAAACCCTCGACCCGGACGCGCGTGTCCTTTGACGTCGGTGTACGCCAGATGGGCGGCCAGACCATGGTGCTGTCGGGCAAGGACATGCAGTTGGGTCACGGCGAAACTATTGCCGATACCGCCCGTGTGCTGTCGCGTTATGTCGACATGATCATGATCCGCACCTTCGATGAGACCATCCTGACCGAAATGGCCGAGTATTCCGACGTGCCCGTCATCAACGGTCTGACCGATCGTACCCATCCCTGCCAGATCATGGCCGACGTGCTGACGTTCGAGGAACACCGCGGCCCCATCGCAGGAAAGAAAGTGGTCTGGACCGGTGATGGCAACAATGTCTGCGCCTCGTTCCTGCACGCGGCGGGTCAATTCGGCTTCGATCTGACCTTCAGTGGCCCGGCCCAGCTTGATCCGGAAGAAGAATTCTTGGGGTTTGCCCGCCAGAAGGGTTCCAGAGTCGTCATCGAACGGGACCCACACAAAGCGGTCGAGGGCGCGGATCTGGTGGTTGCCGACACCTGGGTTTCGATGCATGACAGCCAATCCGCCAAGGAACGTCGCCACAACATGCTGCGCCCCTATCAGGTCAACGCGGAACTCATGTCACATGCCAAACCCGACGCGCTGTTCATGCACTGCCTGCCCGCGCATCGTGAGGAAGAAGCAACCTCCGAGGTCATGGACGGCCCGAACTCGGTCATCTTCGATGAGGCCGAAAACCGCCTGCACGCACAAAAGGCCGTAATGCGCTGGTGTCTGGGCGTTTAAGATCAACTTGCAGTTTCGAGAGGGCCATCAGGCTCTCTCATGACCCCCGGAGCATTCAATGCCTCACGTTACCCTGGAATTCTCCAAATCTCTGGACGACACCCATGATTTCCAGATGATTTGCGAGCGGCTGCATACCGTTCTCGCAAAACATGATGAAATCGACGCCTCAGCGCTCAAGATCCGCGCCGCGCCGATTGCCTATTCCTACATCGGAACGCAACCGCAGACCTTCGTGCATGCCACGCTGCTGTTGATGCGCGGCCGGGATGAGGCCACGCGGGCCGAGCTTAACGCCATCATTCTGGACGTTCTGGCCCAGACCATGCCCGAGGTCGGCAGCATCACCGTGCAGGATGTCGAGATGACCCGCGCCACCTATGCAAAGCGTTTGGCTGGTTGACGCGGACCCGGCAGGGTTCCTCGGTGGTTTAACGCCGATCCACCTCCCAAATCCGCAACTTGGCGAGTGTTCCCGCGCTCACCAATATCACCAGCGCGCACAGAGCGACCTTGGTCATCGTCTCCATCGTACCTTCGATCAGCAGTGCGTGAATGACGCTACCCAGAATGGTTACCATGGCCAGTCCTGCATGGCCCAGGCGCCAGACCCGAAACCGCAAGTTTAGTCGCTGCCGAAAAATCCCCATTGCCGCCGCCGCAAAACCCGCCCACATGGCGATGACCCCCCATGTCGGAAAAGGTGTTGCAGACACGAAAAGCAATGCGTCCGCCACATCAGGCGGGCTTGTGATCCACAAGCCGGTCACATGGATCATAATGCTTGCAGCAAGGGCCAAGCCACACCGCCTGTGCCAATGGTGGCTGTTGACCGGAGAAAGTCCGGGCAACCAACGCCCGGCCAGCAAGGGTTGCAGCAGAAGAAGACACATCCCGATGATGCCTGCGAAACCGGCGACGATGTAAATCGGCTCTCGCCACGCCAGATAGGGGCTGAAAGCCGCTGCTACGACCGGTGCCAGAAGTGCGGCGATCAATGCCGCCCAGATCGCAACGCGCTTTAACACCTGTCAGACAGGTTGCAGCACGAAATGTGCAGCAAGGGTTTTGTCCTTCGCGCTCGCCATCACAGGGCGCAGGAACACAGTCTCAAATTCACCGCTGTCATAGGCCAGATGCCCGTGCGGTTGACCAAAAGCAGGCACAATCTGAGGCATTTCCAACCGGAATTCTCCGTTCGCATCGGTTAGTGTCGCCCCATGGCTGCGCTGGTCACGTTCATGCCCCTCGGTCGTGTGGGCCCATATCTGGATGCGCTGGCCGGGCAGGGGGGCTCCGTCGCCCGCGCGCCGCACGGTGCCGGTCATCCAGAACCCGCCGCCGCCGATGCGCTTCACGATCGGCGCACCGGGCCTGTAATTGTTCGACCCGCCCCGCATCGACGGTGTCGGCGCAAGACCGGCGGCGTGCGCAGGTGTGAAAATGCCGGTCATACCGGCTGCAAGTGTACCAATCCCTGTCGCAACAAACTTGCGGCGGTTGATTTCGAGTCGGGCCATTGCATCCACTCCTGTCGGTTGAATCCCATCTTCGACTGGCTTCCCTGAACCGGCGACACCCGATGTCTAAAGATAGCACGATTGTTCATGATTCCGAGAGTCGCGAAGGAGCGTGCCAAATACGCCATTCCACGCCTTTGTGAGTATCTGCAAATCGTTCCAGGGACTACACGATCATTGTGCAAAAATGCACTTTTCATGCGATACTTTCCCAATACCTTCAGCATGGGCGAACATGAAGCCGTCTCGGAGGACCAAAAAAGGAGATCAGGATTGAGTTGGAACCCCACCCATGACCCCGAATGCGCCTCCGAAAAAAATGCGCTGGAAACACTCATCATTCCTCGCGCCCGCGATCTGGGCGGGTTCGAGGTGCGCCGCGCGCTGCCCTCGGTCAAACGCCAACTGGTTGGCCCATTCATCTTCTTCGATCAGGTCGGCCCGGCAGAATTCGTCACCGAAGGCGGCATTGACGTGCGTCCGCACCCCCATATCGGGCTGGGAACCGTCACTTACCTCTATCAGGGCGAATTCGAACATCGCGACAGCCTCGGCACTCACCAGATGATTTACCCCGGCGAGGTCAACTGGATGGTTGCAGGCCGTGGCGTGACCCATTCCGAGCGCACCAGCGAAGAAACGCGCGGTAAAGGCCACAAGCTGTTCGGCATTCAGACCTGGCTTGCCCTGCCCGAAACGCAGGAGGATATGGCCCCCGAGTTCGAACACCACAAGCAAGGTGCGCTGCCCCATATCCAAGACAGGGGCGTCAGCGCACGGCTGATCCTCGGCACTGCTTATGGCGAATCCAGCCCCGTGACGATGCTGTCCGAGACCTTTTATCTGGATGTTGAACTCGCCCCCGGCGCGACTTTCCCGCTGCCCGACGACCATGAGGATCGCGGTGTCTATGTCACGCAAGGATCAATCGAGATTGCTGGCGACACATTCGACGAAGGCCGCATGATGGTGTTCCGCCCCGGTGACAGGTTGTCGGCCCGAGCGGGTCCGCAGGGTGCGCGGCTGATGCTGCTGGGCGGCGCCACTTTGAACAAGGATCGCTATATCTGGTGGAATTTCGTCTCATCCTCGAAAGAAAAGATCGAGACGGCGATTCATGAGTGGAAAAGCGCCGATTGGGTCAATGGCGCCTTCCATCTTCCGACAGGGGATGACCGCGAATTTATCGCCATTTCAGAACAGCTTGAGCGCACAAAGCCCCGGCTGGCCCGCCCGCGAGCGGCGTCAGGGGCGGGTGGGCTTGTGTAACCGTCCGTTTGCGGTGATCCTTTCTGGTATACCAGAGGGGGTATCATGAAACTTGTCATCGCAGGCGCGGGCAGCATCGGCTGCTACTGCGGCGGTTTACTGGCCCGCTCGGGGCATGCGGTGACCTTGCTGGGCCGTGCCCGTGTACTGGACCCCATCCGCGAACATGGGCTGACGGTCACGAATTACGATGGCCTCAATTACCATGTTGCGGCGGAAGCCCTGACACTCAGCACGGATCCCGCCTGCCTGGATCAGGCCGAGCTGGTCATTGTCACCGTCAAATCCGGGGCAACGGCGGATATGGCCGGTCATATCGCGGACGCCGCTTGTTGGGACGCGCCCGTCCTGTCCTGGCAAAACGGGATCGAGAATGCGGCGACCCTGCGCAAGGCACTTCCCGGTCGCGATGTGCGCGCGGGAATGGTCCCCTTCAACGTGGTCCCGAGCGGCCCCGCCACCTATCACCGGGCCACGTCGGGCGAAATTGTGATCCAGAACGGCCCCGGCGACCTGGCCACTGCCCTTAGCAGCCCGGACCTGCCCGTTATCGCAAGTGACCGGATCGAGGCGGTGCAATGGGGCAAGCTGGTAGTCAACCTGAACAACGCGCTGAACGCGCTGTCAGGCCTGCCGCTTGTGGATCAGCTGCTCAGCCGTGACTGGCGCAACCTCATGGCCGACCAGATGGTCGAGGCGCTGTCCGTTCTCAAGGCGGCCGGGCATCCGGTGGCCTCGACAACGCCGCTTCCGGCGTGGCTGACGCCGCATATCCTGCGCCTGCCGACACCTTTGTTCAGCCGGATCGCGGCGCGGATGCTCACCATCGACCCCACCGCCCGGACCTCGATGGCCTACGACCTGATGGCCGAGCGGCAAACGGAAATCGACAGCCTTCAGGGCCATATCATTCGGCTGGGACATGAAACCGGGGTGCCCACCCCCCTGTGCACAAAAGTGTCAGACCTGATCAAACACGCGCCTGATCATCCGCTGTCCCCGGAACAGATCAGGCTCTGATCCCGGTCGTCAGACGAGGCCGGTCAGTATCCAGAAAATCACGGCCGACATGGCGGCGGCGGCGGGCACGGTCACGACCCAGGCTGCAATGATCGTCATGAAATGCGACCGCCGCACCAGCTTGCGCCGCCGGAATTCTTCGGGGGCCAGCTTCTGCGCTGTCGCGTTTCTCCCATTGTTCTGCTTCCGCCTGCGATCCGACTGCCATTCGCGATAGAACCCGACGCCAAAGATTGCGCCAACGGCGATATGCGTGGAACTGACCGGCAGGCCCAGCCAGCTGGCCACAATGACAGTGATCGCCGCCGACAGTGCGACGCAAAAGGCCCGCATCGGGTTCAGCTTGGTGATCTGGCTGCCGACCATCCGGATCAACTTGGGCCCGAACAGAAACAGGCCGAACGATATCCCGAACGCGCCGATGATCATCACCCATAACGGGATCGAAACCTTTTGGGCGAAATCTCCGAACTCAGCCGCGTGTACAATCGCCGCCAGAGGGCCGACCGCGTTGGCCACATCATTGGCGCCGTGGGCAAAACTCAGAAACGCGGCCGATATCACCAATGGCAGGCCGAACAGGGTTTTCAGCGACCGGGTCCGGTTCTCCATCCCCTCGGATTTGCGGCGTACCCAGGGAACCGTCAGCGCCCAGACCAGCACGCCGCTGCCCAGACCGATCAGCAGCGCCACCTCCAGTTCGATCTTCACGATCCGCTTCAGACCCTTGACCGACAGATAGGTGGCAAACGCTGCCGCCATCACCGCCACAAGGATCGGCACCCAACGCCGCGCGGCAGCGATCTTGTCGTCCTGATACTGGATCTTGGTCTTGATCAGTGCCAGGAATGCCGCCGCAATCACGCCGCCAAGAACCGGAGAGATCACCCAGCTGGCGGCAATCGCGCCCATCGTGCCCCAGCTCACCGCGCTCAGACCGGCAGCGGCAATCCCCGCGCCCATGACCCCGCCCACAACCGAATGCGTTGTCGACACTGGCGCACCGATCCAGGTCGCCAGATTGACCCACATGGCGGACGAAATCAGCGCCGCCATCATGGCCCAGATGAACACATTGGTGTTCTGCACCGAGGCCGGGTCGATGATCCCCTTCGAGATGGTCGAGACGACGTCGCCTCCCGCAAGCAAAGCGCCCGCGCTTTCGGCAACGGCGGCGATCACGATGGCACCGCCCATGGTCAGCGCGTTCGCACCCACCGCGGGACCCATGTTGTTGGCCACGTCATTGGCACCGATATTGATCGCCATATAGGCCCCGAACGCAGCCGCAGCCACGACGATATAGGTGCCGTCGGCCCGACCGAACAGCACCGCCGCCATCAATCCGGCAAGCACCATGAACGCCAGTGCAATTCCCGGCGCCAGCAGCGGGCGGGCGACATGAAGATTGGCGATTTCGACGCGCGAGATGCGTTGCAGGTCGCTGTCAAGCGACTGCCAGCGCGGTTTTGAATTTGTGTCAGACATGGGCTTGGTCAAAGTTTCGCAGATCGCCCGCAGCTAACGGTTTCCCGGTTCAGGGGCAAGCGCGCAGCCATCAAATTGTTGCGAAACGGCTACATCTGTCGCAGCAGCGCCTGCAACTCGGGCTCCTGCACCCGTTTGGCGGCTTCTGCCGGTGAAAACCACTGACGTTTGCGCTTATCCACTTCGGGAAAATCATCGGCAAGTTCTCGCACGGAAACCCGGTAGACGCGGGTCAGGACCGACTGTGCCGATCCCCCCTTGAAGATCTTGTCATAGGTGAATTGGCCGATGGGCTCCTTGTCGACCGCTTCTGCACGCACGCCAGCCTCTTCCCACGCCTCCAGCAGGGCCGTCTCCAACCCGTCCAGACCATTGACAGGCCAGCCCTTCGGGATGATCCAGCGCCCGGTTTCGCGGCTGGTGATCAGCAGAACCTCGTCTTGATCCTCGTGCTTGCGCGTGCACAGGGCCGCAAACTGCACCCTTTGGGGACGCAGGAATAAGGGGCGTCCGACCTCTTCCCAGATATTTCGCAGCCAAGCACTCATGATATGTTCTTCAAATCCTGTTTCTGTCTTCGAAACCTGTGTGCGTAACAACAATAATGCCAGACTTCAATGAAATGTCCGCTTATTTCTGATTATGACCGGTTCTTCGGTCAATTTACTGTGATTTGTGAGATTTCGTGCAACAGCCCCGAAAGCCTGAGCCGCTTGCCGGAAGCAACGCGGCAATGGGTCTATTCCTGCCTGCGTTTGGCCCTCAGCGTCGGGTCGGCCTGTGTCGGGTCTTCGGGCCATGGATGTTTGGGGTATTGCGCCCGCATATCCTTGCGCACATCCGCATAAGACCCGGCCCAGAACCCCGGCAGATCGCGGGTAATCTGGATCGGGCGCTGCGCCGGGGACAGCAGCGTAATCTTCAGGGGCTGTCCGCCAACCACCGGATGCCGGGTCACTCCGAACAGCTCCTGCAACCGAACCGAGATTTCGGGGACCGCCGCGCCATAATCGATTGGTACCTTGCGCCCCAGGGGTGTTTCAAACGATCCCGGTGCGCGCCGGTCCAGTTCCTGGGACTGGGTCCAGTCCAGCCGCGCGCGCAAGGCGGGCAGTGGGTCGAACCGTTTCCAGTCCTCCGCGCTTTTGACACCGGACAGCATCGGCAACAGCCAGTCGTCCAGCTCGGCCATCAGACCCTCGACTGAAAAGTCGGGCAGGTCCACCCCGTCGGCGCGCACCAGTTCCACCCGCGCGGCTAGCCGTGCGGCGGCCCCGTCCAGCCGCAATCCCAGATCGCGCACCCCGTCCAGCATCGCACGCGCCACGGCGGCGTCCGGGACATCCTTCCAGATGCGGTCGTCCAGCGTGATCGCCCCAAACCGCTCCTGCTGTCGTGACACAACCCGCCGCTCACGTTTTGACCAGGCGCAAACCTCGGCCCAATGGATCTGGTCCGCGAACAGTTCGCGGATCTCGCGTTCCGAAATCTGGGTGGCCATCCGCACCTTTGCCTCGCGCGGGTTTCCATCGGTGTCGGTGACAACCAGAAAAGGCGCCGCCGCCAGCGAATCGCCGCTGTCCAGCACGACACCTTTGCCCCCCGACAACACATAACGCGGCGCATCGCCCTTGCGCCGCTGTCCGATACGATCGGGATAGGCGAGGGCGGCCATGGCAGCAGCGCTCAGATCATCCGTCTTGCTTCCGGCCTGTTTCCTCAACCGCTTGGCCTCGGCATTGATCCGATCCACGGCGCCCATGTTCACCTGCCAGACCCGGTTGCGCTGAAAGGTGCGCACATCCCGAAGTGCCTCTTGCCGCAAGGCGATATCCACCGGCGCGCCGCGCAGGGGGTCGCGCTCGGCCATCAAGGCGGCCAAAGGCGCGGCACTCGGTCCGGCCCGCACCAGCATATGCCCCAGCCGGGGATGCAACGGCAGCGCCGCCAGCGCCCGCCCGTGTTCGGTGATCCGCCCCTTGCCGTCCAGCGCGCCCAGCATCGCCAGAAGGGCGCGCGCTTCGGCCATCGCGCCTTCGGGTGGCGGGGTCAGAAAGGCCAGATCGGCGGCATCCGCGCCCCACAGCGCCAGCTCCAGCGCCAGCCCGGTCAGATCGGCGGCTTCAATCTCGGCCGGCGGGTACGCGGCCAGCGCGCCATCCTCCCCCTTTGACCACAGCCGGTAACACAGCCCCTCTGCCACACGGCCCGCACGACCCGCGCGTTGCGTGGCCTCGGCCCGTGTCACCCGCTGGGTCACCAGTCGGGACATGCCCGAGCCCGGATCAAACCGTGCCCGCCGCGCTTGCCCCATATCCACCACCACCCGGATATCGGGGATCGTCAGCGAGGTTTCGGCAATCGACGTCGCCAGCACCACCTTGCGCCCGGTCTCAACCGGGGAAATCGCTGCGCGCTGGGCCGCAAAGGGCATGGCTCCGAACAGCGGGCGCACCGTGCAACTGGCGGGCAGGCGTCCGGTCAGGGCTGCCTCCGCCCGCCGGATTTCACCTTCACCGGGCAGAAACACCAAGATCCCGCCACCGATGGCGCGGGTCTCGCGCTCGGCCTCAACGACCAGATCGACCAATGCATCCAGCCGCCGTGCCTGAGGCCCCAATGGCCGGTCCAGCCAGCGCATCTCGACAGGAAAACTCCGGCCTTCCGACGTAACCAGCGGCGCGGCCATCAGGCGCCCCACCGGGTCCGCGTCCAATGTGGCCGACATGGCCAGCAGAATCAGATCGTCCCGCAGCGCGCCCGTGACCTCAAGGCACAGGGCCAACCCCAGATCCGCGTTTAGCGAGCGTTCGTGGAATTCATCAAAGATCACCGCCCCGATGCCCGGCAGGTCAGGGTCCGATTGCAGCATCCGGGTCAGAATGCCCTCGGTCACCACCTCGATCCTTGTGTCTTTTGACACTTTCGCATCGCCCCGCACGCGATAGCCAACACTCTGGCCTGCGCGCTCTCCCAGTGTCTCTGCCATCCGCTCTGCCGCGGCCCGTGCCGCCAGCCGCCGCGGCTCCAGCATCACGATCCTGCCGCCGCACAGACCCGCCTCCAGCATCGCCAGCGGAACCCGCGTGGTCTTGCCCGCACCGGGCGGTGCTTGCAGCACGGCCCGCCCCTGCGTCCGCAGGGCGTCCAGCAGGCCGGGTATGGCATCGTCTATGGGCAGGCGTAGGGTCATCCGGCCCTTATCCGCGATCCCGCAGGTGGCGTCCAGTTTCCGCGCTCACATCAGCAAATCGCCCTGCACGAAATGACGCAGGCTGCGCGATCTTCGCACTTCCTGCCGCCTCCGGTCTGGACAAACACCCCCCAAGCACGGCAACTGTTCCTGCCTCTAGGAACGGGACAAGAATGCAGACAGACAGCCTGAGCGACAGAATTCTGAAGGGCGAGCGCCGGGCGCTGGCGCGTGCGATCACCCTTGTTGAAAGCAATCGCGCCGATCACCGGGCACAGGCCAGCGACCTTCTGGCCCAGCTTGCCGGTTCGGGGCGTCAGGCGCTGCGTATCGGTCTGTCCGGCACACCCGGCGTGGGCAAGTCCACCTTCATCGAAAGCTTTGGCATGATGCTGACGGGGCAGGGGCTGCGCGTCGCGGTTCTGGCGGTCGATCCCAGCTCGGCCCGCTCGGGCGGCTCGATCCTGGGCGACAAGACCCGGATGGAACGCCTGAGCCGCGAGCACAACGCCTTCATCCGGCCCTCTCCCAGCCAGAGCCACCTTGGCGGCGTCGCCCGCCGCACCCGCGAGGCCATCGCCCTGTGCGAGGCCGCAGGCTATGACGTGGTGTTGATCGAAACCGTGGGCGTGGGACAGTCGGAAACTGTGGTGTCCGAACTGTCAGACCTGTTCCTGCTGCTGCTGGCCCCGGCGGGTGGGGACGAGTTGCAGGGCGTCAAGCGCGGCATCATGGAAATGGCGGACATCATTCTGGTCAACAAGGCCGATGGCGACCTGAAAGCCACCGCCACCCGCACCTGCGCGGATTATGCCGGCGCACTGCGGCTGCTGCGCAAACGCCCGCAGGACCCCGAAGGCTTCCCCAAGGCAATGACCGTTTCCGCCGTCGAAGAACACGGGCTGGAACAGGCCTGGGACGAAATGCAAACCCTGACCCAATGGCGCCGCGACACCGGTATCTGGGAGGCAAACCGCGCTGCCCAGGCCCGCTACTGGTTCGATCAGGAGGTCCGCCACGCCCTTCTCGCCCGTCTCGATACACCGCAGGCCCGCGCCGAGATGGAGCGCCTGAATGACGAAGTCTCGCAGGGACGACTCAGCCCGGCGGTTGCTGCCGGACAACTTCTGGACACGCTCGGCTGAAGGGCCGTCATGGCCGCTTCACCTTTTGCCAAATACTCTCGCCAACGGCATGGCCCGTCCGGGCCATTCCTGCATGGCAGGCAAAATGAAAGATTTCGCGCGGCCCGTCTTGACCCTCCGCGCGATTCCCACTACACGCATCCAACCAGTTTTCGGGCGCGACTTCGGGTTGCGCCCCTTGTGATTTGGCCGCGGGTACCTAGCCCGGCCTCCAGAAACAAAGGAAGAAACCATGTCGCGCCGTTGCGAACTGACCGGAAAAGGCCCGATGACTGGCAACAATGTCAGCCACGCCAAAAACAGAACTCGTCGTCGTTTTCTGCCGAACCTGAACGACGTTACCCTGCAGTCCGAAACTCTGGGCCGTGGCGTCAAGCTGCGCATCTCGGCGGCTGCGCTGCGTTCGGTTGACCACCGCGGTGGTCTGGACGCGTTCCTGGCCAAAGCCAAGGACGATGAGCTGTCGGCAAATGCTCTGAAAGTGAAGAAAGAAATCGCCAAGGCGCAAGCTTCGGCCTAAGGTCTTTCACTTAACAGTTCTTCAGGCCCTGCACCCTATCGGTGCGGGGCCTTTTCTGTTGGGCCAGTCCCTTTCGGCCTCCATTGTTTTCAATATGGAACTAATTTTTCGCCATTGGTGAACTTCTTCACATACAGGTTTCCGAATCTGACCTAACGTCACTGTCATCCATCAGGCGGGGGCCAAATTATGACGTTAAAAAGTTTTTATCTTTTCCTGTTTCTGGCCGCGGTATTCCGCAAGGCGATTACAACCTGCACACGGATGCAGCGCTGGGTGAACCGGTCCCATACCAGCTTCACCACAGACAGGGTGAAAAGACCCGGACTGGATTATTGAAAAACAGCTTCAAGCGCGACCCTTTGGCGCTTGAAGCTTTTCCCGTTGCTGACCTATAGCTGGGTCAGAATGAGACCTTCTGTTACCAGATTTCTGCCTTATGTGCTGACCCTGTTGCTGGTTCTGACCGGGCAGGGGCTGGCCATGTCGCGCGGTATGGACAAGGCGGTGGGTCAGATGGTGCTGTGTACGGGCACTGGCCCGGTTGTCGTCTATATGGACGAAAACGGGCAACCGACCGCCCCGCCGCATTACTGCCCGGACTACGCAATATCCTTGCTGGGGGCCGTTGCGGTTGCCGAACAGGCACTGCCAGCCGCGCCGGAACAGGCGCAACCAGCACCGCTGCGGCATCTGGGCAACCAGATCGCCCTTCCGGTTCCCGCAACCCCGGCCCGCGCGCCTCCTGTCAGCGTTTGAAATCCACCCTTTTCAAACCTTTATACAGGAGAGGCACGATGTCCCTCAAAACCACTCTGCTCGCAACCCTGGCCGCCGTGTCGCTGGCCATCCCCGCCTTTGCCGAAGGCACCATCACGGTTGACGACGCCTATGCCCGGTCCTCGGGCAAGACCGCCATCGCCGGTGCTGCGTTCATGATGATCCATAATCAGGGTGACGCGGATGACCGGCTGATCGGTGTAACCTCGGACGCGGCAGCTCGTGTTGAATTGCACACGCACCAGGTCGATGAAAACGGCGTGGCCAAGATGGTGCATGTCGAAGAAGGATTTGCCATTCCAGCCGGTGAAACCCACATGCTGAAACGCGGCGGCGACCATGTGATGTTCATGGGGCTGACGGCCCCGTTCGAACAGGACGCCATGGTTCCGGTCACGCTGATCTTTGAAAAGGCAGGCGAGGTCGAGATCGAGATTCCCGTGGATCTGGAGCGTCAGGACAAAGGCGGCCACGGATCACATTCGAACTAAGGCAACGCCTGTCTTCGGGCCGCGCGGCAGCCCTCATCCATGCGTCAGGCCGGGCTTTGCCCGGCCTGTTTTCCATGCGGCCGCGGATGGCGTTATTTGTTGATGGTTTTCAGGCCGACACGGTCGCCCGCCTGATGGAATCGCGAGGCCAGCCAGAACATGACAGCGGCCATGGCCAGCGCCGAGAATGCGATACCCCAGCCCAGCGCAACCAGCGCCACCGCAGGCCAGATCATCAGGACAAGCCCGACGACAAGCGCGACAAATCCCGAAACGCGCATGGAACCGCGCTGCGGGTCACTTGGATGCATCTGCCCGGCAGCCGCCAAGGATCCGATCCCGATGATCAGCGCCCATGCGCCCAACAGGAAAAACGCCAGTTTCACCGTGCCTTCCGGCCAGATCAGCAGGACAAGCCCGATCAGAAGCGCGCCGATCGCAGCACCTCCCAGCACCCCGCGACGGCCAACACCCAAAAGCGTCAGCCCACCGTCGAGGATCAGCAACACACCGACCAGCCGCAGCAGCAGCGCGATGCTGCCCGATGGCCAGAACAGGGCCGCGATGCCCACAAGCCCGGCCAGCACCCCGCGCAACAGAAAAGTCCACCACAGGCTGGAAAGCTGTTCCCCCAGCATGTCACGCCCGGCCATGCTGCCGTCATCCAGGATTTCACCGGTGCGGGGGTCTTGATCAGTCATGGGGCATCCTCCAGTCGCTATTGCAGATAGTGTACACAAATTAAGCCAGCGTTGTCTGTAGCTTAAGAATATCCCGCAAGAAGCGGCCCGACCCATCGCGGAACCGTCTCGGATGCCCTGCCGACAATGCGCTCGTCAAAGCCCGACGGCCCGGGCGTCGGTTCCAGATTGATCTCGACCGTCCGCGCACCCGCCGCCTGCGCCTCGTGGACAAAGGCCGCCGCCGGATAGACCTGACCCGAGGTGCCGATGGCGGCAAAGATCGATGCGCTGGCAAGGTGGTCGTAGATGTCGTCCATGTAATAAGGCATCTCGCCGAACCAGACCACATCGGGCCGGGCGGTGGGCTGGCCGCAGGCGGGGCAGGGCTCGGCAACGGCCATCTCAGGCGGGGCGGGCCAGCGATGATCGCACCCGGAACACAGGGCACCCGCCAATGTGCCATGCATGTGGATGACACCCGTCGCACCGCCCGCTTCATGCAGGCTGTCTACGTTCTGGGTCACGATCACGACCTCTGCGGGCCAGCCCTGCTGCAACCGGGCCAGCGCCATGTGGGCCGCGTTGGGCTGCACGGCGGCGGCCTGAACGCGGCGCGCATTGTAAAACCCCTGCACCAAGGCGGGATCGCGCGCAAAGCCCTCGGGCGTGGCCACATCCTCGATCCGGTGCTGCGCCCACAGCCCGCCTTCGTCGCGAAAGGTGCTCAGCCCGCTTTCAGCCGAAATCCCGGCCCCGGTCAGAATGACGATCTTTCCCATATCCCCTCCGCGCGTTACACCTTGGCCATGACACACCGTATCCTCTTTGTCTGCCTGGGCAATATCTGCCGCTCTCCCGCGGCCGAGGGCGTCTTTCGCGCCCGCGCACCGCATCATGCAACCGACAGTGCCGGAACCATGGGCTGGCACGCGGGCAATCCACCCTATGGCCCGATGCAGAAGGCCGCAAACCGCAGAGGCGTCGACCTCGGCGACCTGCGCGCTCGCCAGTTCACCGTCGCGGATTTCGACCGGTTCGACCTGATCATCGGCATGGATGCCCAAAACATCGCCGATATCGAAGACCTGCGCCCGTCGGGCAACGGCACGCCGGTTCGCCTGCTGACGGATTTCGCCCCTCAGACCGGTGCCGATCACGTACCCGATCCGTATTACACGCGGGATTTCGACGGCGCGCTGGACCTGATCGAAGCGGCGGTCGAGGGGCTTGCCGCCCATCTGGACACCTAGCCGCCGGTCACCCGCAACTGGCCGCTCAGCCAGGGCAGCTTGGCAACCGCCGGGTCCACGATCTGGTTCTGCATCAGGCGCCGGGTCATGCCCGCAACCTCCTGCGGGACCTGATCGGACCACTCGGTGCGCGCCAGCAGCGATATGTTGCGCGAGAACTCTCCGAACGGGGCAGGGTGCGCCTCCAGCCCCTCATGGAACCGCGCCGCGCGCATGAAGCCCAGCGGCGTGGTGATCGCCCAGCCCAGACCCCGCGCCACCATGGCCATCAGCGCCATGTGCGAGCCGATCTCGAACCGTTCCTCGAACACCTGCGACCGGCGCGCCAGATGCGCCTCGATCTGGCGGCTGATCAGCTGCTCGCGGGCATAGCGCAGAAACGGCAGCCGCTCCTGCACGGCCTCGACCCCGCCCGATCCCTGCGGCGCCACCAGAATGAACGGATCATGGACCAGCGGGTATTCGACCACCCCCTCCAGCACTTCGCCGCTATGGGCGGTGACCGCCATATGCAGGCGCTGCTCGGCCAGCGCCTCGAACAGATCAAGGCTCGACAGGGTGATCAGCTTGAATTTCGACCGGGTCAGGCTGTCGGCCAGCAAGGTGGCCAGCCGGGGCGTCAAATCATTGTCGAAATCGTCGATCAGCCCGATCGACAGCGTGGTCAGATGCCCCAGATCCATGACCGACAGCTCGCTCTGGGCCATGTGCAGCTCGGCCAGAACCGCCTCGGCCCGCGCAAGGAAACTGCGCCCGGCCTGCGTCAGCCGCATCGGCCGCCGCCCGTGATCGACCAATTCGGTCCCCAGCGCGTTTTCCAGATTGCGCAATTGCTGCGAAACGGATGGCTGGCTGAGTCCCGTGATCTCGGCGGCCTGCGCCACCGATCCCGTCCGCGCCAAAGCCTCGAACACTTCAAGGCCCCGCAGAGTCAGCCCTTTCATTACCATGCAATACACCTTTCGCTGCGCCTTTCTGGGGCGCAGCGTGGATCAGGTCAAGCATTCTGAACGGGTTAGCTGCAGATCGCCTGCGCCATCTGGCCAAAGTTCTGGTACCGGTCCCACAGCGCATCATCGCGCGCGGATTTCGACATCTTCAGCACCTGCGCTTGATGGGGGTCCTTGAACCATTTCGCCACGGTCTTCTGATCACTGCGCGTCAACGCCTGATCCGCCACGCGCTGAATGCAGCTGCACCGGTCCCGCGTCGCGGCCGAGCGGTCCGACGCCATGCACGCCTGCCTGATCTGCGCCGCATCCGCGACCTGAGCCACCGCCGTCAGCGATGCCGCACAAAATGCGATAATGAGGAACTGTTTCATACTCGAGCCTCGTTTTTGCCTGCCCGGACGGGTCTTGCGCCCCTCTCGGTCTGCGGCGGAGTATGAATCAAACGGGCCCGCGGATCAATCATACGTTGCGAAAAAGTGATTGCACGGTCCGGAAACGATACATCCCCACCACCCCCGTAGGCCGGGCTTCAGCCCGGCTTTTGCCAACGGCAATCGAATTCGTTGCGCTCTGCGATCCAACTTGATCACCAGTTTCACGCATGTAGGGTGCTTCGGTGAATATCCTAAGAACGCGGAAAGATATATGAAACTGCGGATACCTGCCTACCTGCTTGTTGCGACGCTGATGTCTGTGATCGGAACGGTAGAGCACACCTTCGCTCAAGATCGGTCAGATGAACTAAATAGGCCCGTCAGAGTTCTTGTGGTGGGAATTACTAATCAGCTTCTTCAGGAAGTGAAGGTCTTAGATGCGGACAAGAAAATTGATTTCAGCTTTCCGTCGAGCAATCTGTCAGATTTTGACATGCTTCTTGCACTCGTGGATGAGTTTGAGGAAGCAAGCGAGTTGAAAATAGCCACCGAATTGGACGTGGAGGAATCGTTTGTTGTGAATGAGGGTGAGGCACCCTTCTCAATTGAAGTAAGTGTGCGTTTTGTTGAAAGAGTTCGACCATTCGACCTGATCGCAGTTGATCGCCGCCAGTTCTACGCAAGAGATATTTCTTGCCATAGCGTTTTTCTCAAAGATCTCATCTTGTCTCCGGATTTTTCTCAAACAGCACAAAGAGAAAGTCACTACAAGCTGACTGAGGATTGTGCGCCGGCCTCATAGTTGTCCGGTTGGTGCAAGTGGACGGATACTCGGAACATCTATCATTGATCAATTGTGGGATCGAACACACTGTTATCCCACCTTGACCAACCCACGATTCCTCTACATATCCCCAACCCATGACAGACCTCGCTCATATCCGCAATTTCTCCATCGTCGCGCATATCGACCATGGCAAATCCACCCTTGCTGACCGGCTCATCCAGGAGACCGGGACAGTGCAGGATCGTGACATGAAGGAACAGCTGCTCGACAGCATGGATATCGAGCGCGAGCGTGGCATCACCATCAAGGCCAACACCGTCCGCATCGACTATACCGCCGATAATGGCGAGACATATGTGCTGAACCTGATCGACACCCCCGGCCACGTGGATTTCGCCTACGAGGTCAGCCGGTCGATGCGCGCGGTCGAGGGCTCGCTGCTGGTCGTGGACAGCACCCAGGGGGTCGAGGCGCAGACGCTGGCGAACGTGTATCAGGCCATCGACGCCGATCATGAGATCGTGCCGGTCCTGAACAAGATCGACCTGCCCGCGTCCGATTGTGACCGCGTGGCCGAGCAGATCGAGGACGTGATCGGCATCGACGCCAGCGACGCCATCCGGGTCAGCGCCAAGACCGGGCAGGGCATCCACGAGACGCTGGAAGCGATCGTGCACAAATTGCCCGCGCCGCAGGGCACTCTGGACGCGCCGCTCAAGGCGATGCTGGTGGATTCGTGGTACGACGCCTATCTGGGCGTCATCGTTCTGGTCCGCATCATGGACGGCACGCTGAAAAAGGGGATGCGGGTCAAGTTCATGTCGAACGGCACCCTCCATCATGTCGACCGCGTCGGTGTCTTCCGCCCGGAAATGCAGATGATCGACAGCCTCGGCCCGGGTGAGATCGGATTCCTGACCGCCTCGATCAAGCAGGTCCGCGACACCCGCGTCGGCGACACCATCACCAATGACCGGGGTGGCGCCGAAGTCGCCCTGCCGGGCTTCAAACCCGCGCAGCCGGTGGTGTTCTGTGGCCTCTTCCCGGTGGATTCCGCCGAATTCGAAGACCTGCGCGACGCGATCGAGAAGCTGGCCCTGAACGACGCCTCATTCTCGTATGAAATGGAAACCTCGGCTGCGCTTGGCTTTGGCTTCCGCTGCGGCTTCCTGGGCCTGCTGCACCTCGAGGTCATCCGCGACCGGATCGAGCGTGAATACGATATCGACCTCATCACCACCGCGCCCAGCGTGATCTATCACGTCTACATGAAAGACGGCGTGATGATCGAGCTGCACAACCCCGCCGACATGCCCGACCTGTCCAAGGTCGACCACCTTGAGGAACCGCGCATCAAGGCGACCATTCTGGTGCCCGACGAATATCTCGGCGACGTGCTGAAACTCTGCCAGGACCGCCGCGGCATCCAGATGGACCTTACCTATGCGGGCCAGCGCGCCATGGTCGTCTATGACCTGCCCCTGAACGAGGTTGTCTTTGACTTCTACGACCGCCTGAAATCGGTGACCAAGGGCTATGCCAGCTTCGACTACCAGATGACCGGCTACCGTCAGGACGCGCTGGTCAAGATGTCGATCCTTGTGAATGACGAACCGGTCGACGCGCTGTCGACCATGGTTCACCGCGACCGGGCCGAGATGCGGGGCCGCGCGATGTGCGAAAAGCTCAAGGACCTGATCCCGCGCCACATGTTCAAAATCCCGATCCAGGCCGCCATCGGAGGCAAGGTCATCGCCCGCGAGACCCTGTCCGCCCTGCGCAAGGACGTGACCGCCAAATGCTACGGCGGCGACGCCACCCGGAAACGCAAACTGCTGGACAAGCAGAAGGCGGGGAAAAAGAAGATGCGCCAGTTCGGGAAGGTCGATATCCCGCAGGAGGCGTTTATTAGCGCCTTAAAAATGGACAGCTAAAAGCTGGCCATTTTTAAGGCGGGTGGGCGAAAGCGGTTGGCGCAGCCAACTGCGTGCCGACAGGGTTGGGTTGTTGGTGAATCAACCGACTCTGCAACAGTCTTGACGTGCCGACTTGCGTGCATCCAATTCAAATATGAAATCAGTCTATGGGTTTGTACTGTGGAGCAGTTGGACAGAATACTTGAACGCCTGAATGCACAGCGCGGTCCTGGCATTCAATTCGCAACATTCCTTAGAGACATTGCTGATAACGAAAGCCGATGGGAGAAGTACGGCGGCAGTTATGCAGGAAACGTAGTGAATATGCAGATTGTGGCAGTAGAAAACTCACTGATCCTGCTGTGTAGTAGGCTTTGGGACCAGAGCAGAGACGCTGAGTCAGTACCAAATGCGATGCAACTGATCTTGGAGCTATGTCCGGCGATACTACGGCGAAGGAAGGCCGACTTAGATTCACTTATAGTCAGTTCTTGGGAAGAGAAGCAGCATCAAATGCTGGGCAAGATTTTGTCAGAATATCAAAGGCTGCTCAACTGCAGAACAAAGAACGTTTTGAGGGTAATGAGGTCTGAGAACTTGGCGCATCTGGTTGCCGAAAGCCGAGATCGAGCAAGGCTGTTTCCTGATGGTTTCGAAAAACACAAAGTCACTCGCTACGACCTATACGAGTTCTCAGAGGATTCATTGAAGCTGATCGAGAGGATGCGCCATTTGGTGCTAGGCGACGTATCCGACTACAATAGTTCTCGTGATCAATTTCTTAGTTACTGTAAGTCTTACTGGGAAAATATGCCTTGCTTCAAAGATTGCGAATAGTTGCCCATTTCGTCTCCCAACCCAAAAAACTGTTGTTTTTCTGACTAACAACGAATTCTACCCACCCGCCCGGCGGCACCGCCGGGCCGCGCCGACCCGCTCCCGTCAAACCGAAGGTTTGCCTCCGGCAAAACGGGCGGTGTGTTTGCGCCCCTCTTCGGTTCCATCGACCACCCGTAGGGCGGGCTTCAGCCCGCCAATCCACCACTCCCCCATTTCCCCGACCTCAAAACCAACGCGCATGGATTGGCTGCGTCCGGTGGCGGGCTGAAGCCCGCCCTACGGGGTGGTGTTCAAATTTCGGGAAAATGGCAAACAGTGATACACTCCCGGCATTCCAATCAATTGATAAACGGAGGGATTGCCATGGACGCGCAACTTCGGGCGCAATACGCCATCAGCCGGTTTCAAGACTACCACGTCATCATGCGCACCACGCTGTTCTGCTTTGTCGGTATCGCCGCCATCATCAGCTTTGCGCCCGACGGTTATGCGCTGGCTCAGGCCATTCTGGTCATCGCCACAACCGCCTACGGCATTCTGGCGGGCGGGGCCACTTTGGATGATCTGGTCAACCTGCGGTCTGATATCGACGGGGAATTCGCCAATACCCATTATGCCAAGGGGTTGCAGGACAGGAACACAAAAGGGTTGAAGCTGGTCTCTCACGCGCTGATTGGCCTGACCGGGCTGGTCCTGCTGATCGCAGCTTTTGCCTAGACCGTCGCGACATCCGTAGGGCGGGGTTGGTTTGGCGGTTGTACCTGCGCTTGCGCCGTTAGGGCTCTGGCCGTTTGGGGCCCTCAAATCTGCGGGTCAACCGTCTGACCCACACCTCACCCGCGCGGCACCAAATGCAACCATTGCATCGGAAAACCGCGACCCTCGGACAGGATCGGCCATTTGAAATCATCCCCCAACCGGATGATTTCATCCATCTCGGACGTGTCGCGCACGCTTCCGTCCACATAGGCGACATCAAAATACCCGGCGCAGAACGCTTCGATCGCTTTGAGTTTCGCATCGCCATCCTCCACCATCTGGGGGTGCAGTTCGATCAGGAATTCCGATCTGCGGAAATGCGTCAGAAAATCTTCGGTCAACAGGCGGAATTCGACGCCCTCGATATCGATCAGAAAGAAGATGTCCGCCGGGTCGGGGGCCACGCTTGCGATATTTGCAACCGTGTCCGTCAGCGCATCCCCAAATACCGTCACGCGGTCGCCCACGCCGTTATGTTCCGCCGTTTCGCGGATGACTTCCCGGCCTTTTGCCGAAACCTCAAAGCACACGCTTTTTTCGAACTGCCCCGCGGCCACCAGCCCGACGCCCCAAAAGCCGTCCGCCGCGCCGATATCCACCAGCACCGGCTTGTCCGAGTTGCTCAGCACCTTCAGGTTCTGCTGCTCATACAGGCCAAAGATTTTCGTGGCCGTATCCGAATGCCCACCCCAGAATGCGTTTTCGACAAAGCGAAACCCCTTCATCGGCCCGCACAGCACCTGTCCGCGGCTTTGTTCCAGCACGAACAGCGAAAACTCGTTGCGGAACCTGCGCACAATGCTCTTGAACTCTCGATGTTGTCGTTTTGGAAATCGCATGTTCTGTCTGGGGCTTTTCATGTTGGGTAGGACGCCCCCGGATGAGGGCAGTTGCCTGAAATCCCTGTTTAAGTTGAGGCGCGCGGTGTTGGAAGGAAAAACACAGTGCGCAATACCGGGCAGGGTGGGGTTTTCTTCTTGTCCACCTTTCCCGCGCATGAACCCTTGATGAAGTTTCCTTCAGACAGGTTGCAACCGCCGCGCGCGTATCCAATCTCAGTCACAGGCCACCACGGCCCGCATCCCAAAGGAGGGTGCCGATCATCAGATCAGAGATTTCCGTAGCCTGCGCACCGGGACTGTTTTCGACCCCGTTCCGGCCCGTCAGGTGAACCGAAGCGTTTCCGGCCCGGTCGGGTTGTTAAGGGGTATGAGCCGCCATTGCTCACGGATTGCGGCGGAGGGGGTGTTGGTACCACCGCCGGGCCGGAACGCTTCTCAGAAACGGAACCAGCGTCTCCATCGTGCGGAGGCAGGCCGGGCGGCCAGTTCACCGCCTGCGACAGGATCCAGACCGCCCCGCGCCAGAATGCGGCGTTCCTCGGCGCGGGTCATCTGGATCTCGCGGACCTTCAGCGCGGCCTCGCGTGCGGTGACATAGCGGCCGTCCGGTCCCGGTTCCATACCGGGGATGTTGCGCCCCTTCGACCACATCCCCCGCAGCCCCGACAGCGGGTGTTTCCACCCGATCTCCTCATCATCCTGCAACTGCCAGATCCGGTTGGCCTCGGTCATCGAGACCAGCGCGGCCAGCGGCTTGCCGTGCCGGGTCAGGATGATCACCTCGCGCGGGTCCTGGGCGCGGGTGATCAGCGGCCCCAGATGGGCGCGGGCGTAGGAAATGGTGCAGCGCATCGGCGAATCTCCGTCTGTACGATTCGTAAGATTGGAGGTCCGAGCGTTGTACAAATCGCACAATTTTGGCCTAACGGACCGCGCGGAGCGTTTTGCACCCGCAGCATCGCAGGAATTTCGGGCGCCGGGGTCACGTCCGGTTTTTTCCGCCCTCAACCCTTCGCGGGATCGGGGATTCTGGGGTTATCCACAAAATTCTCCCGCCGGATATCAACATCTTATCCCCGTCTAATTTTCATGCTGCAGTGCTATTTTCTTGTCGGATGCAGGGCGTGGTGCAACAGTCATCTCACCGCACAGGGTCTTCGGAACCGGGGCGGGACGCAAAGGCCAAGGGGGTCTGAGCAGAGGAAGGCGGATCTTAGGATTTGCATTTAACTGCAAAGGCTTACCGGTTGGTGATCAGCCAGATATGGGTCTCGGACCCAGGTCGGGTGGCCATCTTCTCAAACGGTCGATGCATGTCGCGATGGACCTTAGGGGACAAAGCGGCGGCTGCAGTCTCTCAGGGGGCTGGGGCGACTGGATCGGAGTGCTCCTCGGGGTGCGTCGACCCGGTAAGGCGTCAGGGCGTATCCGTAAGGGTACATGCAAAGACCGCGTCTGCGCACCTGACGCCTTTTCTTATGCCGAAATTCGGTTTCATACAGGCTACCACTCACCCCTGCCGAACGGGAACGGGGCTCTTCTGCGTGCGCGAAAGAGCCCCGATTTAGTGTCAGATATGCAATGCCGCGTCTATGCACCTGTAGGGCTAGACTACTGCGTGTGGGCGCAATCTTCAACCATATATTGCGTTAGAGTCCGGGTTGCCCGCAAGATAAGCGCGTTTACAGGCTTTCCTGCACGTCCGAAGCTGCGTTCTGGATTGCATCCCCGGCCTTTTCGATATCTTTACCCGCGCCTTTGGCGGTTTCGCAGGCGGTCAGTGCAAACAGGCTCAGGCCAATCAGAATTACGCGGATCATGTGTGTCTCCTCAGTGCTCGATACGGATTCGGTAGCACCTTTCTCGACACCAAGCCAGAGCTAGCCTTTGTCCTCACCGCAGAACAGCTCGTACACCACTTCAAGCATCCGGCGCGGGCGGTCATCGGCCAACCGGTAGAAGATGGTTTTGCCCTCTCTGCGCGGTATCACAAGCCCCTCCAGACGCAGGCGGGAAAGCTGTTGCGAAACAGCGGCTTGTCTGGCGGACAACAGCTCTTCCAACTCGGTGACAGATTTCTCACCGGAGACCAGGTGACACAGGATCATCAGCCGGCCTTCGTGACTGATTGCCTTGAGGAAGTTGGACGCGCGTGTCGCATTATCGACCATATGATCCAGGTCGTGTTGCGACATGTCCTGGGACAGCTGTGGAAGTGCCATCGAATGTGTTCCTTGTGAACCCGTTGACCGGGCGTAGTTTCCGTTACGTAAAGCTCGTCGCCTGCGAGCCCCTTCAGTACATGTTTCGATCAATTATTGCTATATGTATGAATCAAAAAACCGTGATCAGAAAAGGGGAACCCGCAGCCGTTTTTCCCGCAGCCCCTTGTGCAGGGCGCAATCACGGATGTGGTGGTACTGCGAGGCAGCGGCAGGTGTGGCAATCTTATTGGCGTTGGTCCACATTCGTTCCGTGTTCTCACCGACACCCCCTTGCAGCCCCCCGGAGCCAACACTAAGACTCAGGTAACACTTGTTGGGATAATGTCCCGATCCACAGCAAAACAGGCAGGTTGCGAATGTTCGATCCCGTAGATACCTACATGAATACGCTTGTCCCCATGGTCGTTGAGCAGACCAGCCGGGGCGAGCGCGCTTATGATATTTTCTCCCGCCTTCTGAAAGAGCGGATCATTTTCATCAACGGCCCGATTCACGATGGCATGAGCCATCTGATCGTGGCCCAGCTGCTGCACCTTGAAGCGGAAAACCCCAAAAAGGAAATCTCGATCTACATCAACTCGCCCGGTGGCGTTGTGACCAGCGGTTTGTCGATTTACGATACAATGCAGTATATCAAGCCGAAATGTTCCACTTTGGTGATCGGTCAGGCCGCCTCGATGGGATCGGTTCTGCTGGCCGGTGGCGAGAAAGGGATGCGCTTTTCGCTGCCCAACAGCCGGATCATGGTGCACCAGCCCAGCGGCGGATATCAGGGCCAGGCCAGTGATATCATGATCCACGCGGCCGAGACGCAAAAACTCAAGGATCGCCTTTATGATATCTATGTACGTCATACCGGGCAGACGAAAAAAGCAGTTGAAAAAGCGCTGGACCGTGACAATTTCATGAGCCCGGAAGAGGCCAAGGAATGGGGCCACATCGACGAGATCGTGGAAAACCGCGCAAAAACGGACGCGGATGAGGTCTGAGTTCCGGAGCCTGCGTTACCGGCACAGGAACCATTTTGAGATTGTAGCGGCCAAAACGCTGGCCTAAGCTGCACGAACAGGCGAAAACGCATCCCCGCCGGGGGTGCTGGGATGAGGCCCGAAAGGTAGATCATGGCGACGAATTCAGGCGGTGACGGGAAAAACACGCTCTACTGCAGCTTCTGCGGCAAAAGCCAGCATGAGGTGCGTAAGCTGATCGCAGGCCCGACCGTTTTCATCTGTGATGAATGTGTCGAACTTTGCATGGACATCATCCGCGAAGAGACCAAGGCCAGCGGGCTGAAGTCTTCGGACGGCGTTCCGACGCCCAAGGATATCTGTGAGGTGCTGGACGATTACGTGATCGGCCAGTCCACCGCAAAACGCGTCCTGTCGGTTGCGGTCCACAACCACTACAAACGTCTGAACCACGCCCAGAAGGCGGGCAATGATATCGAACTGGCGAAATCCAATATTCTGCTGATCGGCCCCACCGGCTGTGGCAAGACGCTGCTTGCGCAGACACTGGCCCGGATACTGGATGTTCCCTTTACCATGGCCGATGCCACCACGCTGACCGAAGCCGGTTACGTGGGCGAGGATGTTGAAAACATCATTCTCAAGCTTTTGCAGGCCAGCGAATACAATGTCGAACGCGCGCAGCGCGGCATCGTCTATATCGACGAAGTCGACAAGATCACCCGCAAATCCGAGAACCCGTCGATCACGCGCGACGTGTCCGGTGAGGGCGTGCAGCAGGCGCTGCTGAAACTGATGGAAGGCACCGTGGCCAGCGTTCCGCCGCAGGGCGGCCGCAAACACCCGCAGCAGGAGTTCCTGCAGGTGGACACCACGAACATCCTGTTCATCTGTGGCGGTGCTTTTGCGGGTCTGGACAGGATCATTGCACAACGCGGCAAGGGCTCGGCCATGGGCTTTGGTGCCGATGTGCGTGACAATGACGAGCGCGGCGTGGGCGAGATCTTCAAGGATCTGGAACCCGAAGATCTGTTGAAATTCGGGCTGATCCCTGAATTCGTGGGCCGTCTGCCGGTTCTGGCAACGCTTGAGGATCTGGACGAAGAAGCGCTGGTCACCATCCTGACCAAGCCAAAGAACGCGCTGGTCAAGCAATACCAGCGCCTGTTTGAGCTGGAAGATGTTGAGCTGGGCTTCACCGATGACGCGCTGAAGGCAATTGCCAAGAAGGCCATCGAGCGCAAGACCGGTGCACGCGGCCTGCGGTCTATTCTCGAGGATATCCTGCTGGACACCATGTTCGAACTGCCGGGCATGAAAAATGTCAGCGAGGTTGTGGTGAACGAAGAGGCGGTAATGTCCGACGCGCAGCCGCTGTTCATCTATGCCGATGCGGCCAAGGAATCGGCCTCGGCGGGTTGAGGCCGGTCTTTTCGCGGCGGCGGTGGGACTTCAGTTGAACAGGTTCAGGGGGCTCTGCCCCCGCTGCCCTTCGGGCATCTCCCCCGGGATATTTATAGCCAGATGAAGCTGGGGGATCCGTCGCTCGCACGCGCAGGCATGCGCGGTCAGGCGGCGGGAACTTAGCAAGTTTTCGAACGACAAAGGTGACAGGTTATGACTGTGAAACGCATTTCTTCGGGCGGTGAGTTTGAGGCGAAAGTCGGCTATTGCCGCGCGGTGGTTGCGGGTGGCTGGGTTCATGTCGCCGGGACCGTCGGGCAGGGCGAGGACGTGGTGGCGCAATGCCGGTCTGCGCTGGACATCATCGGCAAGGCGTTGGCTGAGGCGGGTGCGGGTTTTGAAGATGTGGTTCGGGTCACCTACATGTTGCCGGACCGCAATGAATTCGCGCCGTGCTGGCCGGTTCTGGCCGAGACGTTTGGTGCCAACCCACCGGCTGCGACGATGATCGAATGCGGTTTGATTGATCCGAAGTACCGGATCGAGATCGAAGTGACCGCCTTCCTGCCGCAGTGACGCTGGAAGCCCAAGGGGCACTGGACCTTGGCGAGCCTTTGGTCCATACCTTCTCTCGACCGAAATGCCGGAGGCAGCCGATGGGAATCCTGAACAGTCTTTTACGAGCCGTGACCTGGTGGAACGGGTCAACACTGAACACGCAGCTCTATACGGCGCGCAAGGGTGTGAAAGTGGGCGAAGACAATGAAGGCAATGTGTTTTATCGCACCGCCGACGACAGCAGGCGCTGGGTGATTTTCAATGGCGAGGCCGAAGCCAGCCGGGTTGACCCGGAATGGCACGGCTGGTTGCACCGCACCTGGGACGAACCCCCGACCGACAAACCGCTGCCGCACAAAGCCTGGGAAAAACCGCATCAGGAGAACCTGACAGGTACGGCGCTGGCCTATGCGCCTGCCGGGTCGCTGCGGCGGGCCCAGCCGGTTGAGCGCAGGGATTACGAGGCCTGGAGCCCGGAATAAACGAGGCGAAGATGTCGACCCATAACTGGACCGAAGTTGTTGTCGGAGGCGTCGTATTGGCCGGTGCCCTTGCTTTTGGTGTTTATGCCAGCCAATCGACCGGCCTGTCGCAAGGTGCTGCGGGCTATGAGCTGGGCGCCTCGTTCCGGTCGCTGGAAGGGGTTGGCGTCGGCACGGATGTCCGTCTTGCCGGCGTGAAAATCGGCACCGTTACCGGGGTCAAGCTGAACCCGGACACCTATCGTGCCGACACGACTTTCTCTGTTGCCGAAGGCGTTCTTGTACCCGATGACAGCGCCATCGTGATCTCGTCCGAAGGGCTGTTGGGTGGAAACTTTGTCGAAGTCATGCCCGGCGGTTCGCCCTTCTTTTTTGAACCCGGAGACGAGATTCAGGATACCCAGGGTGCGGTCAGCCTAATCTCGCTGCTGGTCAAGTTCGTAGCCGGAGATGGCGGCGAATGATGCGCGCCGCCCTGATTGCCCTGTTGCTGGCTGGAACCGGCGCCGCCGCGCAGCAGAAAGTCAACTCTGGCCCCGGCGCCATGCTGCGCGGGCTCGACAAAGTCAGTGGCCAGACGGTTGATATCGAATTGCAGACAGGTCAGACCGAAGCTGTGTTCGGGCTGGATGTGGCGCTGGGGGATTGCCGGTATCCGGTGGATAACCCGACAGGCGATGCCTTCGCCTATCTGACCATTTGGGAAACGGGCAAAGCGGATCAGCTGTTTGATGGCTGGATGATCGCGACCTCTCCAGCGCTGAATGCGCTGGATCACGCGCGGTATGACGTTTGGGTCATCCGCTGTATCACACCTTCTGCGGACTGAGTGATCGGCGCGGCAAAGTCGGCGCTCTGGTTCAGGGCTTCTTCCAGTTCTTTCTTGTAAGCACCACGCAGGATTTCGATCGCCCCAAGGGACGCCAGATGCGCGGTCAGGAACTGCGTGTCAAACAGGTGAAAGCCGGTTTGCCGCAGCCGGTCCACAAGATAGGCGAGCGCGATTTTCGAGGCATCCGTGCGACGCGAAAACATGCTTTCGCCAAAAAACGCGGCCCCCAGCGTCACGCCATATACGCCGCCCACCAGCGCCGCTCCGTCCCAGACTTCCAGTGAATGCGCATAGCCTGATTGATGCAGCTGGCGATAAAGGGCGTGCAGTTCCGCGTTGATCCAGGTGTCGGACCGGTCAGCGCACCCGTCGACGACGCCGGAAAAATCCCGGTTGATTGAAATCCCGAACCCGCAGTTCCGGATGCGGCGGGCCAGACTGCGCGAGATGTGGAACCCGTCCAGCGGAAATATCCCGCGAAACTTGGGGTCAACCCAGAACAGTTCAGGATCGTCGCGGTGTTCGGCCATCGGGAAAATACCGATGGAATACCCGTGCAACAGCAGTTCGGGGGTCAGGCTCATGCCGGTGATAGGGCGACCAGAGGGCGCGGGCCCTCTGGTACCTGGACCTTATTTTTCCATGTTCTCCGCAAGCCAGCGCTCCAGCCAGTGGATGTTGTATGCGCCGCTGTGCAGATCGGGCTCCTGCAACAGGGCGTGGAACAGGGGCACGGTGGTGTCGATGCCGTCTACGATCAGCTCCCCCAAAGCCCGCTTCAGGCGCGCCAGCGCTTCGTTGCGGTCGCGGCCGTGCACGATCAGCTTGGCAATCAGCGAGTCGTAATAAGGCGGGATCGAATAGCCGTCATACAGCGCCGAATCCATCCGCACGCCCAGACCGCCCGGCGCGTGATAGGCCGTGATCTTGCCCGGGCAGGGTGAAAACTTCGGCAGCTTCTCTGCGTTGATCCGGACCTCGATGGCGTGACCGTTGATCTTCAGATCGTCCTGACCGAATGACATCGGCTCACCTGCGGCAACAAGAATTTGTTCGCGCACCAGATCGACGTCAAAGATGCCCTCGGTCACCGGGTGTTCCACCTGCAGGCGGGTGTTCATCTCGATGAAATAGAACTCGCCCTTTTCATACAGGAACTCGATGGTGCCCGCGCCGATATAGTTGATCTTGGCCACCGCGTCGGCGCAGATCTTGCCGATCCGGGCACGCTCTTCGGCGGTGATGCAGGGGCCGGGGGCCTCTTCAAAGACCTTCTGGTGACGGCGCTGCAACGAACAATCGCGCTCGCCCAGATGCACCGCATTGCCCTTGCCGTCGCCAAAGACCTGAATCTCGATATGGCGCGGCGTGGTCAGGTATTTCTCGATATAGACCTCGTCATTGCCAAAGGCGGCCTTGCCTTCGGCGCGTGCGGTCATAAAGGCGCTTTCCATCTCGTCCGCGTTCATCGCGACTTTCATGCCGCGCCCACCGCCGCCAGCGGTGGCTTTGATGATGACGGGATAGCCGAATTCCTCACCGATGCGTTTGGCGTCGGCCAGCGCGGGAACGCCACCGTCCGAGCCGGGAACACAAGGCACACCCAGCGCCTTCATCGTGTCCTTGGCGGTGATCTTGTCGCCCATGACGCGGATATGTTCCGCGGTGGGGCCGATGAACGTGATGCCATGATCTTCGACGATCTGCACGAACTCGGCGTTTTCGGACAAAAAGCCATAGCCGGGATGGATCGCCTGCGCGCCGGTAATCTCACAGGCCGAGATGATGGCGGGCACCGACAGATAGCTTTGCGGGCTGGGCGGGGGGCCGATGCACACCGATTCGTCCGCCATGCGCACATGCATCGCGTCGCTGTCGGCGGTTGAGTGGACGGCAACCGTCTTTATCCCCATCTCGCGTGCGGCGCGGATGACGCGCAGGGCGATCTCGCCTCGGTTGGCTATCAGGATCTTGTCGAACATGGGCCCGCCTTACTCGATGATAACCAGAGGGGTGCCGAACTCAACAGCGTCGCCATCGCCCACCAGCACGCGCTTGATGGTGCCTGATTTGGGGGCGTGGATGTGGTTCATGGTCTTCATCGCTTCGACGATCAGCAGCGTGTCGCCTTCGGACACTGTCGCGCCGACGGAAATGAAAGCGGGCGCTCCGGGTTCCGGCTGCATATAGACCGTGCCCACCATAGGCGAGGTGACAGCGCCCGGATGGCTGGCCGGATCTTCGGCGGCAGCAGGGGCCGCCGCGGGGGCCGCAGCCGGTGCCGCAACGGAGGCGGGCGCTGCTGCAGGAACAGCCATCTGAACCGGAGCGGCCACGGTCTGTGTCATACGGCTGACGCGCACGTTCAGGCTGTCTTCTTCGCCATATTCGCGTTTGACCTGCAACTCGGTCAGATCGTTTTCGCGCAGCAACTCGGCCAGAGCCTTGATGAATGCCACATCCGCTTCGTGTTTGGTGTCTGTCATGAGTATCCTCGACGGTTCCCCTTTGGCCCGTCTGTTTCTTGCGGGCTCTGATCAAATTACGCAGGGTTATAGGCTAAGCGGCGGTGCATGAAAAGCGCCGACTCGCACCATCTGGCATGCGTTTCACGCGTAATTTAAAGGGTCGGACAGGTCACAGGGGCATCCCCGATAATTTGGCGACCAGTTCAGACAGCTTTCGTGCGCCGAATTTTTCAAGCAAACGGGCGCGGTAAGCTTCGATTGTGCGGTAACTCAGTCCCAGCTCTGCTCCGATCTCCTTGGCCGACAGGCCACGGCAGGACAGGATGGCCACTTCGCGTTCACGGATGGTCAGTTCAACCAGCGGTCGTTCCTCGGATATGTCGGAAAAGCTCCAGATGCCGTGGCGGAACGGGTCGTCGGGCGTCAGCGACCGACCCCGGGCGCGGCACCAGAACAGGTCCCCGCTGCGGCGGCGCATGACACGCTCATCCGTGTAGTACCCGGTGCCGCGCATCACCTGCAGGCTGCGCTCACCGATCCTCTCCCAATCAGCGACCGAAGGGTAAAGGTGCAACAGCGGCATGTTGCGATAGTCGTTTTCTTCTCCGCCAAAGGTGCGGGCAAATTGCAGGTTGCAGCGCCGGATGATCCGGTTTTCCAGCTCAACAAGCCCGATCGGCGCATATTCAAAGGCGGGGTCGCTCATGTGTGTATGGTGCCGGGAAAGCGCGCGGAAATGAAGGGGGGATGCGATGTCTTGCGCCAGATTGACGCCCGAAACCGAAGGCTTGGTCTGCGCCAAGTTGTGAAAGTTGTAAATTCCAGTTGAAAAGAAATGGTTAACCTCCGGAAACAGATGCTATAATCTGAAAACGAATGTGAATTCCGCCGGATCTGAATTCAGGGAAAGTAGACATGCGCGACACGTTGACAGGCAGCCGCATTCGCGAAAGACGCCAGATTGCCGGACTGCGGCAGGCGGAACTGGCGCGGCAGGCCGGCGTATCGGCGTCTTATCTGAACCTGATCGAACATAATCGCCGCAGGATCGGGGGCAAGTTGCTGGTCGATATCGCGGCGGCGCTGGGCGTTGAACCTTCGGTCCTGACACAAGGGATCGAGGCAACTCTGGTTTCCGCCCTGCGTGAAGCGGCCGAAGAAGCGGTCGGGCAACAGGCCGAGGTTGACGGGCTTGAGGAGTTTGCCGGTCGTTTTCCCGGCTGGGCCGGTGTTCTGGCGCAGATGCATCGCCGTGTCGTGTCTTTGGAGCGGAACGTCGAAACCCTGTCCGACCGCCTTACGCACGACCCGCAACTGGCCGCGTCGATGCACGAGGTTCTGTCAACCGCCGCAGCCATACGCTCGACCGCCGCGATCCTTGCGGATACGCAAGATATCGAGGCCGAATGGCGCGAGCGTTTCCACAAGAACCTGCATCAGGATGCCGAACGGCTGGCAGGCAGTTCCAAGGCGCTGGTGACCTTCCTCGACGAAAGCGACTCGGCAGTTGATCCACGTGCCGTTCCCCTGGAAGAGGTCGAAGCCTTCTTTGAAACCCGCGGCTACACGATTTCCGAACTGGAAGACGGTGGCGATGTGGACGCGGTTGACCTGAGCGGGCTCAATACCTCGGCGGCGCGCACCGTCGCGCGCGAAGTTCTCAGAATCTATCGCGCAGACGCGCAGGCCCTGCCGCTGGAGGCCGTCAAAGCGGTTGTTCAACAGGGTGATCCGAACCCCATCGAACTGGCGCAGCGGTTCTCGGTTGATTTTGCCACCGTCCTCAGGCGGCTGGCTTTTCTGCCGGATGGCATCCTGTCACAACCGGTTGGCATGGTGCTGTGCGACGCGTCCGGAAGTATCCTGTTTCTCAAACCGATTCAGGGGTTTACCTTGCCCCGGCATGGCGATGTCTGCCCACTTTGGCCGCTGTTCACAGCCCTCAGCCGTCCGCTGGTGCCGGTGCGCAAGCAGGTCGTCCTGACCGGCAGGTCCTCGGCCCTGTTCGACTGCGTTGCCTATGCCTGGCCGCATGCAGTGTCGGGATACGATCAGGACCCGGCCTATCGCTCGGTCATGGTGGTGCGCCCTGTCAGGGACCCGTCAGACACGGTGCCGGTCACTCAGGTGGGGCCGAATTGCCGTGTCTGCCCAAACCGCGATTGCAAAGCCCGGCGCGAGCCGTCGATTTTGAGCGAAGGTTTTTGACACGTTCATGACAGACCGCTTAATCTGGCGGGAACCGGTCCCGGGATGGAAGGCCGGTTATGGGAGGAATTGAACATATGAGCCGAAAGGTTCTGCTGATTGAGGACGAACCGAACATCGCCGAGGCTATCCGGTTCCTGCTGTCGCGCGAGGGATGGCAGGTCGAAACGCATGGCGATGGAACGGATGCGGTTCAGGTGATCCAGGGGGCGCAGCCCGATCTGGTCATTCTGGATGTCATGCTGCCGGGCAAGAACGGTATGGATATCCTTCGGGAACTCAGAAAAATGGAGGAACTGGCAGGCTTGCCGGTTCTGATGCTGACCGCACGGGGTCAGTCGCGCGACCGGGAAATGGCCGAAAACGCAGGCGTCAGCCGCTTCATGACCAAACCGTTTTCCAATGCCGAAGTTCTGACGGCCGTGCGTGACCTTCACGCGCAGGCGACGCGCATTTGATGTCCGGCGAGGGCAACAAGACCAAACCACCGGGCGCACGCCCTTCGCTTTTTCTGGAACGTCAAAGCTATCGTCGTCACAGGTTGACGGATGCCGCCCGGATTTTGCCCTTTCTGGGCGCGGCTCTACTGGCCCTTCCGTTATTGTGGCCGGATCGGTCTGGCGGGGATGCGGCGGTGCCCTTGTCCTCGGCGATGTATTACATATTCCTCTGCTGGGGCGCGCTGATCCTGGCCGGGTTTGTCTTTGGGCTGGCCGCCCGCCGCATGGCCGCGCGTGAAGGATCGGACACGGGCGCTGAGTGATGGCCACCATAAATATTCTGATTCTGGTTTGCCTTGGCTATGTCGTGTTCCTGTTCGCGGTGGCCTTCGCCGCGGATCGCATGGCTGCGGCCGGGCGTGGCAAATGGTTGCGTTCGCCCGTGATCTACACTTTGTCCCTGTCGATCTATTGCACTGCCTGGACGTTTTATGGCGCGGTGGGCAACGCCGCGCGGTCGGGGCTGGAGTTTGTCACCATCTACCTCGGTCCGACGCTGGTGATGGTCGGCTGGTGGTGGGGGCTGCGCAAGCTGGTGCGCGTCGGGCGCAGCCAGCGGGTCACCTCGATCGCCGACCTGCTGTCGTCCCGGTATGGCAAGTCGAACACGCTGGCGGTCTGCGTGACCATTCTGGCGGTGCTAGGCGGCACGCCCTATATCGCACTGCAACTGCAGTCGATTACCCTGTCCTTCTCGATCTTTGCCGAGGCTGACCCGTCAGGCCTCTACCGCGAAGGGTCCAGCGTGTTTTGGGTCGCGGCTGGTCTGGCCGTGTTTGCCATCCTGTTCGGCACCCGCAATCTGGACGTGAACGAACGTCACCATGGCGTGGTCACGGCCATCGCGGTCGAAGCCGTTGTCAAACTGTTTGCGCTGATCGCCGTGGGCGTTTTCGTGGTGTGGGGGATCGCGGGCGGCATTGGCCCGATGATGGACCGGATCGACGCCTCGGAAATCGGCCAGTGGAACGTCGATGCCGGACGTTGGGCGACGTTCATCTTTCTGTCCGCCGCCGCCTTTATCTGCCTGCCCCGGATGTTTCAGGTGATGGTGGTGGAAAACGATGACGAAGGCCATCTCAGAACCGCTGCCTGGGCTTTCCCGCTCTACCTGCTGTTCATGAGCCTGTTTGTCGTGCCCATCGCCGTAGTCGGTCTCGACCTGCTGCCCCAGGGTGCCAACCCAGACCTGTTCGTGCTGACCGTGCCGCTGTCCCAAGGCAATGACTGGCTGGCAATGCTGTCCTTCATCGGCGGGTTTTCCTCGGCAACCTCGATGGTCATCGTCAGTGCGATGGCCCTGTCGACAATGGTGTCGAACCATGTGGTCATGCCCATCTGGCTGAACACGCAGGAAGGCACCGGCTCGGTATCGGGCGATGTGCGCAACATTGTTCTTATGGCACGCCGAGTTTCCATTGCCGCCATCATTGCGCTGGGCTTTTTCTACTACCGGCTGTCCGGTGGCGGTGCGGCGCTGGCCTCGATCGGGTTGATCGCCTTTGCCGGTATCTCGCAGATTCTGCCAGCGTTGGTTGGGGGGCTGTTCTGGCGCAGGGCGACCCGGACCGGGGCGCTGATCGGGCTGACCGTCGGCTTTGTGCTGTGGATTTACACCCTGCTGCTGCCGGGAATGGGCGGGGCGTGGATGCCCGAAACCGTGCTGCAAAACGGCTTGTTCGGTCTCGGCTGGCTGCGCCCTCATGCCCTGTTCGGGATCGAGGGGATCGATCCGATGGTGCATACGGTGATGTGGTCCTTGTCCCTGAATACGCTTGCCTTCTGCGTCGCGTCCCTGCTCAGCTTTCCCAGCCCGTTGGAACGGTTGCAAGGGGCGCAGTTCGTCAACGTCTTCGATCACTCGGTCGCGCCGCGCGGTTGGTCCGGGTCAGTGGCGCAAAGCGAAGACCTGATGATCATGACGCAGCGCATTCTGGGCACCGGCCCCACACAGGAGTTCTTTCAGGCCGAGGCGCAAAAACAGGGTGGCCGTTCGCACCTGCCAGAGCCGACGCCGGGCTTTCTCAACCGTCTGGAACGCGAGCTCAGTGGCTCGGTCGGCGCGGCCATGGCCCATGCGATGATCGGCCAGATCGTGGGCGGATCGTCGGTCTCGGTCGAGGATCTGCTGGCCGTGGCCGACGAATCCGCGCAATTGCTGGAATATTCCGGCCAGCTCGAAGAAAAGTCCTCTGAACTCAGCCGAACCGCACGCCAGCTGCGCGAGGCCAACGCCAAGCTCACCCAGATTTCTGAACAGAAGGACAGCTTCCTGAGCCAGGTCAGTCATGAATTGCGCACACCGATGACCTCGATCAGGGCGTTTTCGGAAATCATGCGCGACACCGATGGCCTCAGCCGCCAGGAGCAGACCCGCTATGCCGCGATCATTCATGACGAAGCCCTGCGCCTGACCCGGCTGCTCGATGATCTGCTGGATCTGAGCGTGCTGGAAAACGGGCAGGTCAGCCTCAATCTCAGTGATGACAGCCTGCGCTCGGTTCTGGACCGCGCCGTGCCAAGCGCTCTGGCCGGGGCGGACCGAAAGATCACCGTCCGCCGGACCCGCACGGCCGAACGTATCTTTCTGCATACGGATCTGGATCGGTTGGGGCAGGTGTTCATCAACCTGATCTCGAACGCGCAGAAATATTGCGACGCGGACGATCCGGTGCTGGTCATTTCCGCCCATGATGTCGGCGGCCGGGTCATCGTCGACTTCATCGACAATGGCAGCGGCATCCCACCGGGTGCGCGCTCGATGGTGTTTGAAAAATTTGCCCGCGTGGGCGGCGACAAAGCTGGCGGAGCGGGGCTTGGTCTGGCCATCTGCCGCGAAATCATGCAGCGGCTGGGGGGAGAGATCACCTATCTGCCGGGGCAGGGCGGCGCGGCCTTCCGGATTAGCCTGCCACAGGCCTATCAGCAGGCGGCGCAGTGACGCGGCCATAAAGAACTTGGTAACGCCCGCGGGTGTAAACCGGTTGCCAGGTGCTGGAACAATTGGTGATCGGGCGTCATGTCACAAGATGTCAATGCCGCGTTGGCGCGCAAACTGTCCGTCGGGCAAAAGGATCTGGGGGATCGCCCGCGTTCGGTTCTGCGGGCGCTGCGCCTTGGGTTCGCGCGGGCTGCGGGCGACCGGCTGAACCTGCCGCTTGCGGTTATCGGGGCAAAACAATCCAGCCAGTCGCAGGACGTGCCGGGGGACGCGGCGGGGCAGGATTGGCTGCTGCTGGTGTTTGACGGCCCTGAAGGCCGCGCCGCGGCCTGTCTGAACCCGAATGTGGTCTCGGCCATTGTTCAGGCCCAGACCATTGGTCAGGTTCTGCCCGGTGACCCCGGCGCACGCACGTTCACGGATACGGACGCCGCCATCGTGGCTCCCTTGATCGAAGCCGCGTTGACCGGTTCCGCCGCGTTGTTCGACGCCTCATCGGATCAGATTTGCCTTGCGGGGCTGGAATATTCTTTTCGCGCCAAGGATTTGCGCACCCTGTCGCTGGCGATGACGGAAGAGGTGTATCGCATTTTCGAACTGACCGTCGATCTGGCGAACGGAGAGCAGCAGGGTCGCATCTCGGTTTTTCTGCCAGAACATCCTGCCGTCTCGGATGTGGCAGAAGATACCGGGGAAAAGGCTGATCTGCGCATGGATCAGTGTTCGGGCGTGATGCGGGCGGAACTGACCGCCGCGCTGTGCCGCATGTCTCTGTCCCTGTCCGACCTGTCCGGAATGCGGATCGGGGACATTCTGCCGTTGCGCGGGGCGCGTCTGGACAGGACCGAGGTTCTGACGATCGACCGGACACGCGCCGGTATCGGTCGCCTTGGGCAATGCGGTGGTCTCCGGGCCGTGCGGTTGAATGAAACCGCTGCATTGCCAGCCCTGACTGGTTCTGACGCGCAGGACTTCATCGCCAGCAAAAGTGGAACACCACCGCAAGATCACCCGGTTGAACCGGCTGTGCATGATGCGCACGCCCAGACCGTCCCGGCCGGGGTGTCAGATCTCACAGATAGCGATCTGATCGTGAACGATTCAGAACGGATGGTCGCGGAAATCACGCAGCTGGCGGGGCTGGCGCCCCCGGAGTCCGCCAGCTAGGTTAAGGGGCACCTAGCCGCCATTGTCGCGCATCTGTTCCAGCATGGGGCGCAGATTGTCCAACTGATACCCGGCTTTGCCGGTCGCACTCAGGATGTCGTCCGTGCTCATGTGGTCGCACTGGCCCAGCGCCCAGACAACCGAACACCGCGTGCCCGAGGCACAATAGGCCAGAACAGGACCTCTGCCGTTTTCCGCCATGTCGCGCTGCCGCTTCACGTTCTCAGGTGTCATCGTCTGGTGGGTCAGCTCCAGCACCTCATATTCCATACCGGCGGCCCGCACCGCTTCGCCGATCGCATCGGATTGCATGGCCGGGGGAACTTCGGCATTGGGCCGGTTGCAGATCACCTTGGCAAAGCCAGCCTCGGCGATGGCCGGAACATCCTCGACCGTGATCTGCGGCGAGACAGCATAGCGGGGGGTAATCTGACGAATCTCCATGCCAATTCCTTAGGCCGCGTTTGCCGCCCTGTCCAGCTGCGCGCCCAGCGGTGGTGCCACGAACATCCCAGCCGCCATTGCAACCAGAAAGACCAGCCCGCCCAGCCCGCCATAGCTCAGCGAGGCCATTGCCGGTCCGGGGCACAGCCCGGCCAATCCCCAGCCCATCCCGAACAGAACCGAACCCACGATCAGCCTGCGATCAACCTCGGGCTTGGCAGGGGGTGGAAAGGCTCCGCCGGTCAGGGCGTTTTGGCGACCTGTAGTCATCCGCCATGCCACAAGCATCGGCAGAATGGCACCGGCCATCACAAAGGCCAGCGTCGGATCCCAGTTGCCAAACACATCCAGCCAGCCCTGAACTTTTGTGGTGTCCGTCATGCCCGAAATCAGCAACCCGGCACCGAACAGTGATCCGGCGATCAACGCAATGATAAGACGCATCAGATCACTCCCATCACATGACGCAGCAGCACAAGGGTCACGCCCCCGGCAAGGATATAGAAAACGGTGGCCACGATGCCGCGCAGCGAGAACCGAGAGATCCCGCACACCCCGTGCCCCGAGGTACAGCCATTGGCGATCCGTGTACCGATACCGACCAGCAGCCCGGCCAGAATGACAACACCCAGATTGCTGGTAAGATGCGTCTGAGCCTCGGGCAGGATCAACGGGCGCAGAAGAAGGGGCATTCCGACAAGCCCCGCAATAAAGGCCAGCTTTTCGGCCATGCTCCCCTTGGCGCTGCCATCGACAAGGCCGCCCAGAATGCCGCTTGCGCCCATGATCCTGCCATTGCCCAGCAGGTAAACCGCCCCGGCCAGACCGATCACCAGACCGCCGCACAGCCCCCAGATCCACTCTATATTCATGTGGGAATTCCCTTTGTGATTTGTTGTTCCCGCGTCACAGCTTGTTGACCGGCAGTTTCAGGAAAACATCGCCCTGTTCATCCGCCGGAGGCATCTGACCGGCCCGCATGTTGACCTGCAAAGACGGCAGGATCAGCCGCGGCATGGCCAGCGTGGCGTCCCGCGCGTCGCGCATCTCCACGAATTCTTCGATGCTGCGCCCCTGTCCGATATGGACGTTCAGCGCCTTTTGTTCACCTACCGTTGTCTCCCACGCGTATTCGTCGCGGCCCGGAGCCTTGTAATCATGCCCGACATAGATGCGGGTGTTGTCCGGCAGCGACAGTATCTTCTGGATCGACTGGAACAGCGTAGCCGACGATCCTCCGGGGAAATCACAACGTGCGGTACCAAAATCGGGCATGAACAGTGTGTCACCGACAAATGCGGCGTCGCCAATCACATAGGTCATGCAAGCCGGTGTGTGACCCGGCGTATGCAGCACGTCGCCCCGCATCTGGCCGATGTGAAAACTGTCGCCTTCCTTGAACAGCGCATCAAACTGGCTGCCATCGCGCTGAAACTCGGTTCCTTCGTTGAAAACCTTGCCGAACGTGTCCTGCACGGTGACGATCTGATCGCCAATCCCGATCTTGCCGCCCAGCTCCTGTTGCAGATAGGGGGCCGCCGACAGGTGATCGGCATGGACATGGCTTTCCAGAATCCACTCGACCTTAAGGTCCTGCGCGCGCACAAAATCGATGATCTTGTCCGCCGAGGTTGTCGACGTCCGCCCTGAGGCATGGTCGAAATCCAGCACGCTGTCGATGATGGCGCAGGCCCGCCCCTGAGGTTCATGAACCACATAGGAAACCGTGAAGGTCTGCTCGTCAAAAAACGCTTTCACTTTCGGTGTCATGATCTTCTCCGTTTCGGTCACGCATATCATATATGTGAATTGGAATGTGATGCAATATCGAACCTGCATTTGATGCCGGTCAAAGCAACCGCTGAAATCCTGGCTTAATCTTTAGCCTATCCGCGTCAGATTGCCGAAACTTCGACCATGGCAGGCAATTTCCCGCACAAGGTTGCGATATTATCTGCGGGTCGCAATCCCGTTACGTATATTGGGGATACTGGCGCCACTTGGGAGGATGGTTATGACACCGACTGGTCTTTATTCCGAAGCCGAGCAGCTTGAACGTAAGCTTGTAAACGCGGGTCTGGAAACGCGTTTGGCGCTTCAGCCGAGTGTAAGTAAGGTTGTTGACCGAATGCGGCAGCAGGGGATGGAGGTGCCTTCGCGCTTGCGTCGTCTGGATGCGGCCTTGTGCGAAGACGCGATTGAAGCGCAGTTTGATAACTTGCCGGTGTGAACCGGATGGTCATCCAAGGGATATCCCGAGGATGACCAGCATCAATCCAAGCACGGACAGAAACAGCGAGGCCAGGTTCCAGGGCAGGACCCCCTGAACCACCGCGCGCAGCTCGTCATCCGACAGACCGGCCTTGCGTGCCCGCATCACGCGAAGAATGCACCAGACCAGACCGGCAAGCCCGGCCACAGACAGGGCCGCACCGCCCCAGGTGATGAATTCAAACATGGTTCCCCGCATATCCTCGTGAACTGATCACGCGCTTAACGGATCGGTTGGGGTCATACAAGTGCGCCGGCCCAATGGGTGCTTGCGACCCGGGCGGCAGCACTGTATCCGGCATTCCACACCAGGGTTTCAGCCTCTGGAACAGGCGCGTCAGGCAGGTGCCCCAGATGATCGGGCCACCGCCGTTCACTGCCAACAACAGGCTGTCCACTTCTGGTTGCAGGTCCATAACCGGGAACAAAAAAGATGAGCATGTCTGAAGAAGCAGAAGCAAATTACAAGGTCACCGCGGGCGAGCTGCGCCAGTTTGTGGAACGTATCGAGCGCCTTGAGATGGATAAGAAAGACATCGCCGACCAGATCAAAGAGGTCTACGCCGAAAGCAAGTCGCGCGGTTATGACGTAAAGGCCCTGCGCAGCATCATTTCCCTCAGAAAAAGGGACAAGGATGACATCGCCGAGCAAGAGGCCGTTATCGAAATGTACAAAGAAGCGCTGGGCATGACCTAAGCCCGACCGCCACGAAAAACGCTCCGCCGCAGTCCATCCCCTGGTCTGCGTAGCGGAGAAATATCAGGGTCAGACTCCCCTGTTCCGGGGCCTTCAACCGCAGCTATCATTTCATTTTGCGTGGTCGGTTTCGTCCGACGCCAAGTGATCAGAGCAGTCGCGCGATCCCGCAGGCACTGCACTTGACGCCTCCGGGCTGTATCGAACCGCCCATAAACTAAACTCGAACCACTATAGCCTCTGAAACGCCTATGGCCAAAGGCGCCGACCCGCGTGATGAACCTGATCGGAACACCCGCATTGATTGCCGCAATGAAGGCATAGGCGGTTTCTACGGCCGGAAAACCAGCCGCCGCACCGGTCCCATCAACTTGGACGGGCCAAAACAGCCACTAAGGTCATTTTGCAACCGAAACTGAGAAATCTAGGGAAAACTCCGCGCCAAAACTCAAATCCTCAGAAACAGACAGAATACTGCGCGTTTCCACACAGCCTCCGGACAATGCAGACGTCTTTCGACTCGGATGAATTAAATAAAAGTGGTCAAGCTGGGAACTCTACTTGATTCAGAACCATACCACTTGGCAACTAACTTCATTGAGTTGCGTGGCGCTCTTTTTCCGGCCAGAATTCATCCACAACGACATATGCGATAATTACAAAGAAGGCGGCACTAGCAACTTGTAATACTCGAGTGATGCTCTTGACGTCAGCCTCGTCTGAAAACGGTGCAACAGACCCACCATACACAATCAGAGCCGTTGTAATAGCAGAGCCGGCGGCAGCTGCGAGCGGGACTTGAGATTTTCCAAGTGCTCCGAGGGTCAGACAGAAGAAAAAACATAGCAGAACGGGTGTCAGAATAACCGGAGCTATTACGTTTATTTCATAGCATATGATGGATACTGCCGCCCCAAGAAGGTTTGCCGTCAGCATAGCTTTTGCAACGGTTTTGCCTGCGGCAGGCATAGCCGCAAGTTGCTGGCTCAGCAGAGCGACAAAAAACAGAACCAGCAATGCGGACGCTCCGGAAATAAAGAACGCCATAGCAAACGGAACTGTTACAAGCGACATCCTGACAATTCGGCGATGGGGGTCGAAGTCCGGCGACGTTGCTGCCTTCTTTTGAGCCGCCGTTTGAGGTTCAGCGGGTATCAACACGAACATCAGCGTCGATATGAAGCCTGCAAAAAGCAGGTTCAACGGTATCCAATACACGAGCACCAAAGCCAGATTCTGAGATTGCAGAACCAGGTTTGGAATCATCAAGGCCCCCATGAGGGCGATGACACCCGGCAATACTCCGGCACCAGAAACTGACCAAATGAACGACAGGATTATTCCAATGGCCACGAGGATGAGGAACACAAGAGGATATGGCGAGAAGATTGACGAGACCAGGAAGGAAATGAACATCAATCCAATTGAAAAGACAAACAACTTAGCAAATGCTGCCAAAGGCAAAGCGGCAGGCGCTTGAAGAAAAAGGGCAGTGAAAACCGCCCCGACGACGGCGAGTGGCCACCCGAGAAACAGGCCCAATGTAAATACACCGGTAACACCTAGCGCAAGCCGGGTGACAGAGCGCCGGTCCTCAGTACGCATAGGACAGAATTGATACCACACGGATGTAGGTACGGCCCACGAGGTTCAGCAACGAGTTGTCACTAAGATACATAATCACATCGGCCTGCCCGTTCAGTTGGAAACGAAGATCATCTTCAGCACTACCAGCTTCATAGCCGGGCAAGATAATCCTGACCGGGAACCTTTCCGGCTCACGCAAAAATCCCTTTGTGCTTGGTGGGCTAGCCAATTTTCCGGGTTCATCACCGCCACTCAAAGACACAGCAGCACTGAAGCTCTCAATGACGCCCGTAACAATTTGACCGGGATGCATATCCAACACTACATCAACCGGAGACCCCACCGAAGCTCTTCCCAAGTTGTTCTCGGTAAAGTACGCCTCGATCCAAATGTCGGTTGCATCCAGAAATGTCAGAAGATCTTGGCCGGATCTCGCATACGTTCCGGGGGCTATCAGCAGATTCGAGATTATACCTGTCGCCGGAGCACGCAGTTCAGTCCATTCAAGGTTTAGTTCTGCATCCGCCAAGGCCGCCAACGCGCGCTGGATTTTCGGGTTATCAATCCCGTCAACACCAAGCCGCTGCTTCGCCTTTTCAAGATCTGCTTTTGCGTTCTCAAAGTTCGCCTCGGACTGTGCCAGTTGCCCTCGGGCATCATCGGCCTTTGAGACGGCAATCAACCCTTTCTTTTCAAGCGCAAACACACGCTCCGTCTGCAGACGCATGGTGTCGAGATCACTCTGCGCCCTTGCCAGTTTGGCTTGCGCGCCGCTTACTTCCGCTGACGACGCTCCCACTTCCTGAGTGGCTGCCTCGAGATCGGCTTCGGCTTTGTCGCGATCAATTTCGTAAGGTCTGGCATCAATCCGAACTAGAACGTCTCCTGCCGAAACGACCTGACCGTTTTCAACAAGAACCTCGGTCACCGTCCCAGTGACCTGCGGAACGATCTGGGTCGCCACGGCCTTTACTCTGGCGTTCCCGGTGAAAGGTGTCTTGCGGTCAGCGACCAGATACCAGACGAGAAAGATGAGAATGACAGCCAATGTAGACCAGATCGTTTTCCTCATTTCGCCACTCCTTCAGCGGCGTTTTCGGTGCCCGGTGAGGCGTCGATCCAGACTTTGAACAACTCATAGAAGACAGCAAACAAAACGGGGCCCATGAAAATGCCGATTAAGCCATAGGCCATCATGCCTCCTAGCACCCCGATGAGGATCACAAGCATGGGCGTATCAAGGCCTTTTGAGATAAATACGGGCCGCAGGAAGCTGTCCATAATTGTTACGGGAATCGCCAGTATGGTGAAGATCAAAGCTGCACCTCCGGACATGGAACTCCATGCGTAGATGATAACAGGCAAAAGAACCAAGCCGGGTCCAATCTGGATGATCGAGAGGATCAGGCAGATGAACGCCAGCGTGGCGGCCGAGCCAATCCCGAACAGCACCAACAATACCCAAACGACCACCGCTTGAATCGCTGCAACGCCGATTACACCCTTTGTTACATTACGGATCGTTGCCCCCGCCAATGTTACGAATTCACCGCCACGCGGCGCAAATACACGGTTTGCAAAGTGCTGAAGGCCCTGAACCAGATTCGGCCCTGGGCTAAACAAAGCCCCCATTATCAATACCGACAATGCAAGGCCGAGAAGTCCAATTCCGATCCCCAGCACCTTTCCAAATAAGGATTTAGTGATCTCAAGAATCTGGGCGCCGTATTTTGCAAGCGCACCGTCCAGATTCCGTTCGAACATTCCCCAGACATCGGCAATTTTTCCTCCGACTAGCGGTAGTTCCTTGATACCTTCGGGCGCTGGGGGGATTTTCAATTCACCCCTGTCTGCTTGTTCCGCGAATTCAGACCCAAGTTCTGCGGCACCAGACACCGCAGTTGCGACTGGCCCGAGGGTCAGAACAAGACCCATCAAAACCAAGATCGTCGCTGTAAGCTTCTTTCGGCCTCCTAACTTGGACTGCATCCAATTAAATACCGGGTAAAGCGCCACACAGAGGATCGTTGCCCAGATAACTACGCTTGCAAGCGGGGCCACCATGACCAGAGCGCTGTAAAGGAATAGTCCGAGAAAGAGCAATCGTATCGCCAGATCGACAATCTTCGCGTCCTGGGTCTTTTCCATTCCATCCCTCCACTAGCTGTTTTCTGAACATTACACTCAAAAAGCAAAATATGTATATATGTTTTAGTTTTATGCGTCCGCCTATCAGCTTGAAGACACAAGTTAATCTGGGGCGCGGCCTGAGGTGCCTAGGGTCAGGATGCATTGATTTCCAACGCGCTGCGTGATTCACGGCTCGGAAAACGGAGCGGTGTCATGAGCGATCTTTACTGGCTGACC